>JAAXXA010000073.1 GCA_013334735.1 Bacteroidota bacterium | reverse complement strand
ACGCTAGCTGTTGCATAACAGGCTTGCTGAAATACAATGTCGTCCAATGAAAAATCATTTCCACTCGCAATAGTATTCTGATCTAACAATGATAAGTAAACAGACGTATTTGATCCGGAATTCCAGTTATATATAAACTGTAGCCAAGTGCAAGAAGGAGTTAAAGCATCATAAGCCGGACCGACAGCTACTCCATTTGCAAATAACTGCAACGTAGAAACATTGTCATCTATAACACCTTGGAACCAATAAGTAAACTGGTAGTCTGTATTTGGAACAATAGTTACCGTTTCCGCCCAAATAATACTACCCGGAACTGTGGCGCCATTAATAACCATATGTAAAGAGCCGGAAGGAGTATGATCAGCGCAATGTGAAAAATTGGCATGTACGGAATTCGGGTCTGCAACCACGGCATACCGACCTTCGGGCCAAAGGTCGGTACTATTTGTATAATCACTGGAAAAACCGGTGTTTCCCAATTCAAAATCACCATTAACAAGCAGATTAAGTCCACTAACAGCGCTCCCGGTTACGGTATAACTACCGCTCATTGTCGCATTAACATTATTAAGCACAATAGTTGAATCAATGGAGTAAAAATTGTTCGGTCCTTCCCAGTATTGATTTTCGATATTTATTCCGGAACACGTGAGTGTTATAGTATCACCGGAACAAAATGTTCCTCCACCTTCTGCTGTAATTGAAGCAGTAGATATTATAATAGCTTCTACCGGAGTTCTTGTTGGCGAGGTACAACCATTAGCGGTTGCATCAACATAATAAGTTGTGTCCGAAGATAAGCTTGGAGTAGTATATAATGAACCGGTTCCCAAAGAACTACCACCGGTAGATGTTTGATACCAGTTAATAGTTCCGGCAGAAGCTATCGCGCTTAACGTAACTATTCCCGGTCCACACCTGCTGCCAGGAGAAGCACCCGTGATAGTTGGAGCGCCAATACTTAGATCCACCCCATTATTACTTCCTGTTATTGAAGGATTACTTGAAACAACCCTGATACGATAGCCAGAACCATTTGCCTGTCCGGAAGGAATCGTTGCGCTAATAGTACCTGAGTTTTGAGAAGTCAATGAGCCAATATTTGTAGGACTGGTAAACGATCCGCTTGCATTGGATAACTGTGCTGTAAAGACATTGCCTGCATTAAAGGTTCCTGATTTGGTATATGGTACACTAACTGAAGTTCCGGGGCAAAAGAAAGATGACGATAAAGTTCCTGTTGTAATTGATGCCTTTGATGCCAGCACAAAGTAACCTAAGGAAGTACCCGTATTGTCGGAATTAATAATAGATGTTCCGCTAATGGTTCCATTGAGATTAGAATAAGCCCCGTTTAAGGTAGATGTATTTCTTCCGATAGCTTCAAATCCATTCAGGGATATCTGACGTGTTAATGAAACAGATCCGCCACTATAAGTACCTGATACAACAGATGCCAACCAGTATTCGGTAGTACTTAATGAAGTTAAAGGACTCGAAGCAGAACCACCGGTATTTCCTGTAAAGGCTTCTACCCTGATCCGGGGGGATGTTCCCGTTATACCTGATAAACTAAATGGTAAATATGTTGCACCTTTCCCAATAAGGAAGGTATAATTTTGTCCTGATGCCAATGACCAGATTAAGGGACCGTTTACAAAACTCGTACCGGATCCTCCGGTAACAGCGCTTGTTGAAGAATTGGTAACAGTAACCGTATTTGTTCCCGATGTTAATATACCGCCGGTTAAATTTAAAATCCCGTTAATGATAGCGCTTCTGGCAAGTGTTATTCCTGATGATGCATTGTTTATAGTAATATCATTAAATGTTGTTGAAGTATTTCCGCCAATAGTCTGCGTAATTGTGCCATTGAAGTTAACTGAACTTGTTCCCGGAGTGAATGTACCGGTGTTGTTAGTCCAGTTGCCTGTGAGTGATATTGTACTCGAACCACCCGCAAATGTGCTTCCGGTAATAGTTACAGCGCCTGTAACCACATGAGTGAGACCTGCGCCTAAATTTAACGTACCTCCTGAACCATTAGCAGTAAGTCCCGTACTATTTACATTTCCCTGAAAAGTAGCTGTTCCTGCAGTTTTTGACATTGTAACCAAACCTGTAGTGCTAAAGCCTGCAATACTTTGGGAAGTCATTGTATTGGCAATAACAATAGGGGAACTGCCAGCAGTAAAAGTACCACCATTATTGATAAAATTCCCTCCAAAGGTCAATTGATAGTTAGCTGTTGACAAAGTTGCGCCACTATTAATAGTAAGGGGTACTGATGCATTAAAGACTTTTGCTGCATTTAAAGTTATATTTCCTGTATTTGCAATTATTACACCACCAGTTGCAGCGAATGGAGTTATCCATTCGACACCGGCAGTGCGTGAAGTTGCAGTATTGTATTGCAAAGTGGCAGATGAACCATAGGTTGGAGCAACAGAAGCTGTAGCTGTTCCTTCCATTGATAGAACTCCATTAACAGTAACACCTGTAGTTGTTTTTGCTCCGCTGCCAGCCAAGGTAAGATCGGTATATGCCACAGGATATACAGTTTGAGCACCTGAATAATTATATTTAACAAGCGTTGCTGTTCCCGATAGTGTGATGGAATTGGTTCCGGCGCCCAGATTAAATGGCGTAACGCCACCCAGAATAAGCGTACCATCTTGGCTACCTGTAGCCATAGTTAAAGTAGAAGTATTATCACTGGTATCTTCATTAGTACTTGTAATCGAACCATTCACAGTAACCGTTCCAGTGGACAAATAAAATCTGGCATCATTTTGCCTGTTGCTATTGTCATTACTGTATAGCGAGAGATTTCCCGAAATAGTAAGGGTTGTAATACTGCAGGTCAGGGTTGTGGTTCTGTCACTTGAAGGAGTAACATTAGAGCCCACGATAAGCGAAGCGCATGTAAGAGTGCCGGCTCCTGTAATAGTAGAAGAATAAGAAGTTGAAGCGGAACTATTTACTGTAACCGCGCCACTTACAGTTAACGTAAAAGTTGAATTAACAGTTAAAGTAGCGCCATTTCCTGTAAAAGTAATTGATGTACAAGCAGCAGCGGCAGTTACAGTTACATTATCTCCTGCCTGAATATAAACTACATCTCCTGCCACGGGTACTGATGCGCCAGGTCCACCTCCTGAAGTTGTCGACCATGTTGAAGTTGAATTCCAGTTACCACTTGTATAGGAATAACGACTTGCGCCATTAACTTTACTAATCCCTGACAATATGAAAATAAAAGTAACAGCAATTATAAACAACAATAGTACGCGTGATTTAAATATTGAGAACACACTCATAATCATGTAATTTTTAATTATTGTAAAATTAATATATTGTTATATTATGGATTGTAAGGTTAAAGATAAAAGAATGTAAGGAAAAACCTTAATATTGTGTAGGATAATTCTTACAGAACAATTACGAATTACGAATTATCAATTACGAATTATCAATTATCAATTACGAATTATCAATTACGAATTACACTTTATCAATTACGAATTAAAAATTAAAAATTACGAATTATCAATTAGGTAATTCAAAATTTATGTATGCAAATATTATGATTTTTATACCGATACTCAATATGTAATAGTCCAGAAAATGGTGGACAAAACATATTGATGATCGGCATTAACCATTCTATAATAAAATTAGCCTTTGGACTAATTTATATTTAGAATTGGTATTACATGTATATTTTGAAAAATATTAAATTCAAGTTTTTTAGTATACTTTGCACGGTGTAAATTATTACATTTGAATTTCAGGTATAGGGCATAAAGGTATATAGTATAACATTCTCTTCCTTATGCCTTTATACCGAATACCTCTATACCTTTTTGTATTCATAAAATTCGACAATTTATCCTGTTATTAATATAATTCTGTTCTCGATACATTCCTGAAGTGCGGAACACTCGATTAACAGAATACTAAATAGAGTCTGTCTGTAATGTATGATGTTTTTGATTTAAGAACAAGGAACACCGATAGTTCGGCTTTGCTCACTACAGGTTTATGATTTTAGAAGTACTTGAAAATCATAAATCTAAGATCGTTAATCCTTGTTCTCAAATTAATTATTATATATATCGCTGACATTAAGGACAAACTCTAAATAAGGTTGTTTTCCATACAATACCTAGTAAGTTCGGTATTTTTGTTAAACTCCATTTTTTCCATAATACGGCTTCTATAAGTACTTACAGTCTTATTTGAAATAAAAAGTTCATTTCCAATTTCCTGAAGAGATTTCCCGTTTGCAAGTTGAATCATAATCTCGAATTCACGCCCGGAAAGCATTTCGTGTTTTTGCTTAATAGTATCTTTATCAAAATGAAGGGCAAGATTTTCTGCAAGTGAATGTGAAATATATTTTTCACCATCCGACACTTTTTTTACAGCCATCAGAAGTTCTTCCGAGGCAGTATCTTTAGTTAGGTAACCCGAAGCTCCAAGTTTAAGCGCCCTGATTGCATATTGTTCCTGAGGATGCATACTTAACATTAGCACATTTGTTTCTGGCCACTTTGCTTTAACCGATTGAAGAACCTCCAGCCCACTCTTATCAGGAAGTGAAATATCGAGTAGAAGAATATCGAACTGATCTTTTTTCAGAAGGTTAAGAGCTTCATTACCATCTGCGGCTTCCTCAATTAAAGTAACTCCATCAAGTTGTTGAAGTATTTGCCTTAAACCGTCGCGAACGATTTTATGATCATCACATATAAGAATTTTCATAGGTAGTTTATGTTGGTTAATGGTTAATGGTTAATGGTTATTGGTTATTGGTTATTGGTTATTGGTTATTTTAATGGAAAAAAAAGTTTTATTACAGTTCCACCGCCATTTTCGGGGTAAATATCAAAAGAGCCTCCCAGTGAAGCAGCTCTCTCCTTCATACCTGAAAGACCAAATGATTTTTTTGATTTTATTTCGTCTTCAGATATTCCAATTCCATTATCAGAAGCCCTGAAATTTATATTATCGCCTATTTTACTTAATACGATTTTGACCCGTGTAGCCTTAGAGTGACGAGAAATATTAGTAAGTGATTCCTGCATTATCCTGAAAATTACAAGAGAATCTTCCGGGGAAATAGGTATTTCCGATTCCAAATCAAGAAAAATTTCAATACTATTTCTTTGCGCAAATTCTTTAGTGTACCATTCAATGGCTGCTTCAAGACCAAGGTCATCAATAATATCAGGTCTTAACTGCGATGTAAGTCGTTGAACTGTTTTAATAGTATCACTAACAAGATTAGATAATTTATTAATTTTTATAACTACATCAATGTCAGAAACATTTTGTTTAATCATTCCCAAATCAATTTTCATAGCTGTAAGAGACTGCCCCAGATCATCATGAAGATCGCGAGAAATTGCGACTCTTTCTTTTTCCCGCGCTTTTTCGGTATGTTCCATCAATTGGTGAATATGCTCAAGTTTACTTTTTTCATCTTCAGCTTTCTTTCTTTCAGTAATATCCTGCGATGTGCCAATCCTCCTGAAAGGTTTGCCTGACTTGTCAAATTCTATTCTGCCAATTGAAAAAATGTTATGAACGGAACCATCTTTGTGTATTACGCGGTATTCAATAGAATCTGAAACATCAGCCAATAAATTGATATTTATATTATTTTTAAATATTTCAACATCGTCAGGATGTATGATTTTAACGAGCGACTCAGGCTTTCCGTCGAAAGTATCAGGGGAAATATCAAAAACGTGATACATTTCTTTCGACCACTTTAATGTATTTGAAATTATATCCCACTCCCAGCTTCCAATCTGTGCAATACGCTGAGCTTCGGAGAGGTTTATTTCGCTCTCCAACAAAGCTTCTTCAACCTGTTTACGCATCATCGCTGTACCGATGTGCGATGCAATACCTTCCAAGAGCTGAACAATTTCGATATTAAAACAACCTTTTCGACGGTCGTTTAGGTGAATAAGCCCAACTATCCTGTCAGTATTTCGAATTGGAATCAAAGCCATAGAGGCAAACCCATGATGCATACATTTATTACGCGGATGATAACGGGGTTCCAAATCAAGCGGAAGGTCAAGCAAAGTAAATGAATTGTTAATCCAGAAGCTGCCCCCTTTTGTGAAGAGAGGACTCGCGGGGTCGATCTTTCCTGAAATGACTAAACCACAAGTACATTCCAATCTGATTTTACCATCTTTATCGCGACACGGCTTTCCATCCTTAGTACGTTCTATCAAAGAATTTTCGGTTGACAAAAAATCCTGAGAAAATCCTTCCTGAGAAAAATAAGGGTAATCCTCTCCATCTTGCAAGCGGATTCCAATAGCATCAAAGCCTGTATCTTTTTTCAATTCAGAAAGGACCCTCTGAATAGAATTCTTAAAACTACCTGGCTCATTCAGTATCTTCAGGACTTCCCTTCCCATTTCCTGGTATTTTTCAACTTGTTTGCGTTCGGTGATATCCCTATTGCTTACACGCCTTCCAATATATTTTTTATTTTCATCAAATATAGCCCTGCAAATATGTTGAATATTAACAATCGCTCCCTCTTTATTTTTTATTCTAAATTCTAATTCTGTAATATCTTTTCGATTTTCGTACGAAATAAATTGATCAAGATGGCGCATATACATATCAAGGTCTTCGGGATGTATAATTTTTTGCAACAATGAAGGATCAGAAATAAATTCATCAGCATTAAAACCGGTAATCCTTTCGCACGAATGCGACATATAAATAATTTGCAGATCTTCGCCTTGCCAATATTCCCAGTCGTAAGTATAATCAGCAACAGTGCGGAATTTCAGTTCGCTCTTTTTAATATCCATATTTGCCCTGATTAATTCGTCGGCAGTTTCTTTCAATAGCGCCGCATCTGCTATAATTGTTTGCTTTTGAATAAAAAGGTCAATAAACACTTGTATCTTACTTTGCAGAATATGATAATCAAATGGTTTAAAAATGTAATCAACAGCTCCTGTTTCATACCCCTTAAAAATATCCTTTTCAGTGTAATTGCTCGCGGTAAGAAAAATAATAGGCACTTTGTTATTAAGTCGTTCTTCATTTAACTTAAAAGCAAATTCATAACCGTTCATTCCCGGCATCCTCACATCAATTATTGCGAGCGCAAGTTCAATATCCTTAGTTTTATCCAAAGCTTCCTGACCTGAAAGCGCCTGAATGAGATTAGCTTCTATTTTATTGATGATAAATTCAAGTACAAAAAGATTTTCTTTAGTATCGTCAACAATTAGGATATTTGGCAGTTGTTTCATTAGAATTTCCCCGATTTTTTTAAAATATTTTCTATTATAAACAGCCTGTAAAGATAGTAAATGTTATCAACATTTTTTCAGATTATCTTTATATTTACAAACTATTTTATGTTAATAAATGATGTTACGCAAAAATAAATAAAAAGAGATTCCTCATTCCGCTGCGCTCCATTCGGAATGACACTGTTGGCAGTTGAAGGAGAGGGTGAAAGAAGGCTTGTGCCGGCTTCGCCGGCACAAGCCTTCTTTCACCCTCCGTATCCATAATAAACCTGTCATTCCGAACGATAGAGAGGAATCTCTTTAAAAAGATACTGTTATTTATAAATAAATTTTACACTTGCGTAACATCAGTTAGTAATCGGTAATCAGTATCAAATACTACCGAATACTGATTACTGAATACTGATTACCAAGTATCAAAATATGTCTCTTTTTCGTTATTTCGTAATTATTTTTATTTCCTTATGCAAATAAATTACTATCTTGCGGTAAATTTTTAAAAGTTTGTATCAAAATAAAACACAAAATATGAAAAAATTTCTTTTATTATTTATTTTAATACCATTAGCCGGTATTACAATTTATGCACAGGACACAATTGTTGCAAAAGGTGTTGATGATCAAAAATCCGAAAAATTATACAACGAAGGAATCAGCTTGTTCGATAAACAAGATTACAGTAATGCTTTGGAAAAGTTCAATGGAGCCATAGAACTAAAACCGGAGTTCGAAAAAGCTTATTACAACAGAGGTTCTATAAAATTTGAAATGAAAGATTATACCGGCGCTATTACTGATTTTGATAAATCTATTGAACTTAATCCTTCTAATGATAAATCTTTTTTTAGCAGGGCGCAATCAAAATATGCTCTCAAAAATAAAACGGGAGCAATAGAAGATTACACAAAATCAATTTCGCTTAATTCCTCCTATCCTCAAGCATATTATTATCGGGGAGGTATATATTTTGAAAATGCAGAATATCAAAAAGCTATTGACGATTTTACAAAAGCTATAAACCTTAAATCTGATTATGCTTATGCATATAACGATCGCGGAAGCGCTAAAAAAATGCTCGAAAACTATAAAGGCGCGAAAGAAGATTATGAAAAAGCAATCAAAATAAATACTCAGTTAGCATTTGTTTACAATAATCTGGGAAGCGTTCTTAAAAAAATGGAAAATTATAAGGATGCGCTGACAAATTTTACCAGTGCTATAAAATTAGATCCCGATTATTATCTTGCATACAACAACAGGGGAAGTGTTAAATTTGAAATGAAAGATTACAAAGGCGCAATAGAAGATTATGATAAAGTTCTGAAAATAAAATCGGATTATGCTTACACTTACAATAACAGGGGAAATGCCAAATATAAACAGAACGATTTCGTGGGGGCTGTGGTTGATTACGACAAAGCAATAAAGTTAAATTCTAATTATGGATATGCTTATCTTAATCGCGGAATATCAAAAGAAATGCTAAGAGATAATAAAGGCGCTAAGGAGGATTGGAAAAAAGCAGCAGCGCTTGGAGTTAACAATGCCGAAACGTATTTGAAAAATATTAAATAAAAAGTGCCTAAAGTACTTGAAGCTTGTAGCTTGAGGCTTTTTAAACGGCTATAATAATAAAGTTCTCACAATTTAAAAATAAATAATATGCGACATTCAATAATTGTTTCTGTCCTTGCAATTACCTTAATATTTACGTGCAAAATATTTTCGCAAAATGTTGAGTTTGACAAAAAGAATTTCCCCGGCATAAAAGACCAATTGAAAGCTGCTCTAAAAGAACTTTCTTTAGGGGACGAGCTTTATGATTTGGCATTAGTTCCAAACAGTGGAAATTTTGCATTAGCATTAGATTATTATTTGAAAGCTCAGGATTTTAATCCCAACAACGCATTGCTAAACTTCAAAATAGGCAGATGCTATCTTAATTCGTTCAATAAAACAAAATCAATCAGTTATTTTGAAACAGCTTTAAAGCTTGATGCGAAAGTTAATCTTGAAATTCACTATTTAATGGGACAGGCTTATCAACTGAATCTGGAATTTGACAAAGCTGTTAAGGAATATAAAACATACAAAGAGTCGCTGGTTCCTGATGAACTTGTAAAATATACC
>JAAXXA010000072.1 GCA_013334735.1 Bacteroidota bacterium | reverse complement strand
AAGGTTTTGCAGAATGCTGCCATCGCATTTTTGGTATTTCTTATATGTGCAAGAGGTGTAAGTTTGTTTTTAGCATCATTATATTCTATAGTATTTACAAGCCCGACCTCGAATTTTTGTTCAGTATATTTGAACGATTCCGTAAGAGCTTCTAATGATTTTTGTGTATATTTATATTTATTTAATGCAGCTTTTGCATCGGCATAAGATTGCTGAATTGTTTTATATAAAGTGTTTTTTGCTGTTTGCAAAGTATATTCAGAATTTTTTATGGCAATTTTGGCTTTACTAATGCCGTTATTTACCTGCCACGAATTGAAAATAGGAACAGTAAGACTAAAACTTATAGATTTGTTAACATTATCGTTTATCTGATCCATGAATGGTTTGGTTTCATATTGATAATTATATTTGGGTACAACAACTGATTTTGGATTTAGTTCGAAAGTATGCGCAACAGTGTCAAATCCTACAAATGAAGGATCTCCTATAGTTGATTTGCTAGCCCCTGAAAAACCGGTACCATAAGTTCCTCTAAGTGAAATAATCGGGCTTCTAAGTCCTTGCGCCAGAGAAAGATCAATATTCGAACTTTTAACTTTTAATTCGGCGCTTTTAATCTCAGGTTGCGCTGCTATTGCATAAGCATATATTTGTTCGGGTTGTGTTATTAAAGAAGTTTCTAAATTTATATCAAGTTTTGGAGTTTCTATTTTAAAACTGTCAACAGATTGCATGTCAAGTATTTGAACAAGTGTAAGATAAGATAAATCAAGAGTATTTTGAGCGTTTACCATACTTAATTCTTCAGATGCTTCTTGTGCTTCAAGTGTAAGCAAAGAGCCTTTTGCCAGTGATCCGGCATCTACAAGTTTTTGAGTTCTTGTTACCTGCTGTTTTGTAATTTCAAGCTGGCTCGCTGCAACATTTAAAAGTTCAATATTATAAAGTATTTGCAAGTAAGCAACAGAAATGTTCAACGAAATATCATTCATCATTTTATCAAGATCAAAGCGGCTTGCCTCTAAATTAATTTTATTTTGCTTTATTGTATTTAAAAGTTGGAATCCATTAAAAAGAGTAACGGAAGAGCTAAGATAAAAATTATCAGACTGAACAGTATTTGATGCAAATTCATTTGTGTACATATCAATTGTTTTCCCTGTATTGTAAGCATGAGAAGCCGATGAATTAAGGTTAGGAAGAATATTTGTTTTGCTTTGAGAAAGGTTTATTTTAGCCAACTGTGTAGATAATTGCTGCTGTTTTATCTGAATATTATTAGTAAGCGCGTAATCAATACAGTCTTGCAATGACCATATTTTCCGGGCATTCTGGGCATCGACAATAACACAGGTTAAAAATAATATGAAAAAAATACTTACTGATTTTTTCATGAAGGGATAATATTTTAAATTGTACAAATGTATTAGATATTTGCGAAATATAAATACTGATTTTAAATATTTTGTAAATATTTTAAAAAATGTTTTTTTTTTTTTTCGTGTCGAAAAATCTTTGTACCTTTGATTTCTCAAACAAATCATTAAATCCAAAAAGCCATGACAAACTTTATATGTCCTCATTGCAAAGGTCACTTAAGAGTTTCCAACAGTATAATATTTCTTACAAAGACCACAAAAGGTAAGTCCGGTCTTTTGTTAATAAGTCCCGACCTTGGGGATTATAGCGTTAAAATGCACCCTTCTTATAACAATTTTGAAGAAGGAGAAGTTGTTAATTTTATCTGCCCTATTTGTTACGAAAATCTTGATGCCAGTGAATATGGTGAAAATCTTGCAAAAGTAATAATGCAGGAAGAAGACGGAAAAGAATCAACAATTGTTTTTTCTAAAATAACAGGCGAAAAATGTACTTATAAGATTGGTGATAGTGATGTTAAGTCTTTTGGCGAACATTCAGGAGAATATGACAGCGCATTCGGAGATCTTTTTTAAGATATAATAAAATATTTAAGCCCACAGATACAATTGTCTGTGGGTTTTTTATTTGGCTTATCTTAAAATTTTTTTTACAAACTGTTGTTACGCAATTCGTCTTGGTGAATAAAATTTATTCGTGAATAACAGTATCTTTTTAAAGAGATTCCTCACTATCGTTCGGAATGACAGGTGTATTATGGATACGGAGGGTTAAGGCTTGTGTCGGCTTCGCCGACACAAGCCTTAACCCTCTCCTTCAGCCGTCAACAGTGTCATTCCGAATGGAGCGCAGCAGAATGAGGAATCTCTTTTTTATTATATTTGCGTAACATCAGTTACTAAAATTGTTTAACTTTACACTCTTTCCGAATTAAAATATAAATTATTATGGCAACAGATATAGAAATAGCCCGCAAGGCAAATATTAAACATATAAAAGAAATTGCTAAACAATTAAATATTGATGAAGAAGAGCTTATTATGTATGGTAAGTACAAAGCTAAACTACCTCTTCATCTTATAGATTTAGAAAAAGTAAAGAGAAATAAACTTATTCTTGTTTCTGCTATTTCGCCTACTCCTGCAGGTGAAGGAAAAACAACTATGTCTATCGGTCTCACACAAGGGCTTAATATTATAGGAAAAAAAACTACTGTTGTACTCAGAGAACCATCGCTGGGTCCTGTATTTGGGATGAAAGGAGGAGCAACAGGAGGAGGCTTTTCGCAGGTTTTGCCTATGGAGGATATCAATCTGCATTTTACCGGAGACTTTGCTGCTGTTGAAAAATCGCACAATTTACTTTCAGCTCTTATTGATAATAATGTACAGAATAAAAAAAACAATATCGGTATTGACCCTCGCACGGTAACATGGAAACGCGTGATGGACATGAATGATCGTTCGTTGCGTAAAATTATTGTAGGTCTTGGAGGAACAATGTCGGGCGTGCCCCGAGAAACAGGTTTTGATATTGTGGCAGCTTCGGAAGTAATGGCAATACTTTGTTTATCAAACGACCTTGCCGATCTGAAAAGAAAACTGGGAAATATTTTTATAGGTTACACTTATGATAAAAAACCTGTTTATGCCAGAGACCTTAAAGCAAACGGCGCAATGGCAGCATTACTTAAAGATGCTATAATGCCTAACCTTGTTCAAACTATCGAAGGGAATCCTGCAATAATTCACGGAGGACCATTTGCAAATATTGCTCAGGGTACAAATTCTATAATTGCCACGCGTATGGGGCTTTCAATGTCCGATTATGTGGTAACGGAAGCTGGTTTCGGTTTTGATCTGGGCGCTGAAAAATTCTTTGATATAAAATGTCGTTATGCAGGATTAAATCCAAGCGCGGCAGTGCTTGTTGCTACGGCAAGAGCGCTCAAATACCATGGTGGTAAAGATTTGAAGGAGGTAAACAAGCCTGATCCGGAAGCTTTGCGCAAAGGACTCGGCAATCTGGAAAAACATATCGAAAATATGAAACAATTTGCTATATGTCCCGTGATTGCTATAAATCAATTCAGCGCTGATACCGATGAAGAAATGCAGATAATAAAGGATAAATGTAAAGAAATGGGGGTGCCTGTTGAAATTGCGAATGTGTGGGGCGAAGGTGGAAAAGGCGCTGTAAACCTTGCTAAATTAGTAGCAAAAGTTGCCGATGGTTGTGTTTGCAACCTGAAACCTTTGTATGAATGGGAATGGACTATTGAAAAGAAAATAGAAACTATTGCGCAGAAAATTTATGGCGCCGAACATGTTGATTATACTCAAAAAGCCAAAAAAGATATTGCAAAAATAATAAGTCTTGGGCTTGATAAACTTCCCGTATGTATTGCTAAAACTCAGAAATCGCTTTCCGATAATCCGGATTTACTTGGCAGACCTAAAGATTTTGTAGTTACTGTCAGAGAAATTGAAATTGCCTCAGGCGCCGGATTTATAATTCCCATAACGGGTGAAATAATGCGTATGCCCGGATTACCTGAACATCCCGCTGCCGAAACTATTGATATTGACGAAAACGGAAATATTTCGGGACTGTTTTAAATATAGAACGCTGATTCGCTCCGCTATTGCGGAAGCTAACGCTGATATTTATGATGAACACAGATAAAAATTAATCTTATTTAATCATAACAAATCTGCGTTATCTGCGTTCCCTAATTTTTCATGAGTAGGTTTTCTTTTTTTGCGAAAAAAATCTTTTAATATTTCGGCGCATTCATTTTCTAAAATTCCTCCGATTATTTGGGTTTTAGGATGTAATACATTTTTTGCATATTTTGAGAAACCTCGTTTTTCATCTTTTGCGCCATAAACTATTTTCCCTATTTGTGTCCAATATGCTGCACCCGCACACATTGTACAGGGTTCTAAAGTTACATAAAGAGTGCATTCGGGCAGGTATTTCCCCCCTAAATGATTTGTTGCCGATGTAAAAGCCTGCATTTCGGCATGAGCCGTAACATCATTAAGATGTTCGGTATAATTGTGAGCTCTTGCAATAATTTTATTTTGGCAAACTATTATTGCTCCTATTGGAACTTCATCAGCTTCGTAAGCTTTATGAGCTTCCTTTAGGGCTTCCTTCATGAACGATTCGTCAGAAAAAACAGTGAGCATCTTATAATAGATTGTTTTATAAAAAACTATACTCCACCGATATGATGGAGTATATAATATGCGTGGTATAAATTTGCACATTTTGGTTTCGGGAAAGAGGTATAAGATATATGGTATAAAACTCTATACCTTATGCTTTTACGCCCTATACCTAATGCCTTGTTGCAATCATTAAATGCGTCAATTTATCCCGTTTTTGGTATAATTAAGTTTTTTTAAAATGTTAATGTTTGCGAAGAAGCTTTTGTTAATAGAATAAAATTCTATTATCCACTATCTTAGTGTTTTTTTCAAGAGTATTGTAAACATCGTAGCCTACACGATTCTTGAAATTCGCAATAATTTGTTCTTTGTTTGCTGAATAATCTTTGGTAGCGGGAGCTTCGGTAAAGTTATCAATATAAACTACAAATACTCCGGATTTGCCTTGGATAGGTTCCGACATACTTCCTTTTTTCAAATTAAATATTGAACCAATAACAGTAGGTTCGGGTCCAAAACCGGGAATAGAGTACGACGAAAATGTTAATATATCATTAATAGTATCAACAGTTGCATTAGCTTTAAGAGCTAGTTGTTCAAAGCTTATACCTGAAGTTTTAAGAGCATTGATCTTTTTTATTAAATTTTCTGCTTTTTTATCGCGTTTTACAAGTGGTTCAATTTGAGTTTTTATCTGATCGAGAGTAGGAATACCTTTTTCTCTCACCTCTTTTAAACAGGCAACTACATATTTCCCTTGCAAATCGAACACTTTAGAAATATCACCTTTCTTAGTGTTTTCTTCGTAAGCCCATTTAATTATCTCTCTAGGTGAATCGAGTCCTGCAATATTATCGCTCATCGGATCAATATATTCTGCCAGTTTTTTATTTAGTTTTTTATCAATAATTGATTTGTTATACTTTTCTGTTGTTGTGTTTTCACCTTGGAAAGAACTTGCTGTGGAATATACATCCTGAAAGGTTTCGTTACTTGCTTCAACTTTTCTTGTAATAACAGCTACACGAGCTTTATTGGATGGTTTCTTTTTACCTGTTACTTTTATAATATGATAACCAAAATCGGTTTCAACAAGTTTAATTTCACCTTCTTTACCGGAAACACATGCCTCATTAAAAGGACCTACCATAGAGCCATCTGCAAACCAGTCAAGATCGCCTTCTTTTTCTTTTGCAGTAGGATCGTCAGAAACTGACTTTGCTATTTCACCAAATTTTTTGGAATCTTTTTTAACAACAATCAAAAGACTGTCGGCAACCTTTTTTGCAGCATCTTTAGTACGGGTTATTGTTTCTGCAGCTCTTAAAGCGCCTGCATAAGAAATTAAAATATGGCTTGCCTTCATTGAGTCGGGTCTCATCTGGAAATCCATTACTTTAGCAATAGTATATATATAATCGTTATAAAAAGGACCAAGTACATCACCTTTTTTAGCTTTAAAAGCTAAAGTGTCAATAAGCATCGGAAGCGCTCCTTTTTTATAATAAATACTATCATATTTGTCATCTGAGTTTCTATTTACAAAAGCAGGAATATCAGCGTTTTCGACTTTTTTAATATCAGTTTCCACTTGTTTGATATCTTTATCCACTTTTTGTATATCAGCATCTGAAGGATTTACGTCAAATGCAACATATTCTATATCGCGGGAAGCTTCCTGCTCAAATTCCTGTTTATGATTATCGTAATATTTTTGAAAATCTTCCTGCGAAACTTTTATAGAATTATCAGGAATATTGGCATATTTATCGGCAAATAGTCTGCAATTAACTTTTTTATTTTTCTGTTCATAATCTTTTTGAGCAATAGCTTTTGGAACATACATACCTCCTTTAATAAGGTTTTGGTATTTGGTAAAAAGCCTGTCGGACTTAATTGATTGTTCAAGATTTTCCCATTGCGCTTTTGTTCCCGGCTTTTTTTCTTCATACTGGTCTAGGTTTTGGAGAAAACTTCTAACCTGTGTAGCATTAAATTGACCTGTTTGAGGGTCGGAAAAATTTTGAAGTATGTATTGATGTGGTTCTTTTCCTTGTACAAGATCCCAAAGTTCATCGGACGAAATAGTTAAACCTAATTCATCATATTCTTTAGCAAGTATTAAATCCCTGACCATATTTTTCCAAATCTCATCTTTTAGTTTAAATACTTCTGATGATGAAGGGCTTTCGTTACCTGTTTGTTCTTTCATTAATTCTAAACGGGTTTCCACCTTTGATTCAAAATCATTATAAGTAATCTTTTCACCTGCTACTTCACCAAAGGTGCTAGATTTTCCTGATTTATTGTTTGTTCTCCAAAAATCACCAAGAACAAATGCAGCAAGAGCTAAACCAATTACTATTGTGATTAAACCACCTTTTTTACGAATACTACCTATAGCAGCCATATTATTGTTTTTAATTAAATTTAAGGGTGCAAATTTAGAATTAATAATTTGATTTATGAAATTATAACATTATTTATTGCAAAATAGTCAATTTATTTTTATGTAATGCCGGAAAAGTATCTGTTATAGCACTTTATTACCTATGCGAATCAAGGGTTTAAGTTAAATATTCTAAGTGTTTTATTATCAATCGCACTGAGAGTAGTCGCTTTTAAGGTCAACCTGAGCGAAGTCGAAGGGTAATCTGGTGGTCATGGTTCGCACTTCGACTACGCTCAGTATAACAGCTCACCATGACTGCGTTTTAGTGTTTTGAATTTCAAAAATATTTTATTAACTCTTGATTCGCATTACCTATTTGCCAGTATGGCAAAGGCAAATTTCCCCTTGTAGCTTGTAGCTTGCAGCTTGTCCCTATACCCTACTTGTTCAATTTCACCTGTACTTGTTCAATCCGAGTATTGTTAACCTGAAGAATAATAAAAATAAAACTTCCAATATTTATTTCTTCGTTTTTTACAGGAATATTTTGGTGATGATGAACGATTAGCCCGGCAAGCGTTTCGTAATCGTCTGATTCGGGTAAATTAAGTTTATATTTTTCATTCAGATAATCTATTTCGCATCTGCCCGGAAAAATAAATTCTGTTTCGCTGATTTGTTTTTCAGGCAAATTTTCCACGTCAAACTCATCATTTATTTCACCAAAAATTTCTTCCATTACATCTTCTAATGTAAGTATTCCGGCAGTACCGCCAAATTCATCAACTACTACAGCTATGCTTTTTCTTTGTTGAATAAATAATGTTAAAAGTTTATTAGCCAGCATAGTTTCGGGAACGTATATTACAGGGCGCAAAACAGATTTGATAGATAATGGATTACTGAACATATCGTACGAATGAGCATAACCTATAATATTATCAATTGAATTTTTATATATCAAAATTTTAGAAAGCCCTGTTTCCGAAAATTTATGTTTTAGCGTTGTAATACTATCGTTATCTTCTATTGCACATATTTCGGGACGGGGTATCATACATTCACGCAATTTAACCGTAGGAAAATCTATTGCATTTTGGAATATCTGCATCTCATGACCAAGTTCATGTTCGTTCAGGTCGCCCTGAAAAAATTCTTTAACATAATTGTCTAAATCAATATTACCAAAAACATGTTTTTTATCAACGATTTTAATTCCTAAAACTATTTTAAGGATAAACTCTGCAATAAAAATTATAACAAATACCAAAGGATAAATTAAATAATGAATAGCAGCTATAGGTATTGCAAAAATACTCAGCATGTAATTGGCATTAATTTTAAACACTATTTTCGGAAGAAATTCAGCAGTTATCAATATTAAAAAACTGGAAATAATTGTTTGAATAATAAGAATTAAAAATGTTGAGTTAAGGTTCTCGGGAAGTATTGTAACTATCGCGGGTGTTAGCAATTCGGTCATTTTTATACCGTAAATAACCAATGCAAAACAATTTACTACAAGCAATGTTGCTATAAAATCGGAGGGATTTTTTTGTAAGTGCGAAATAATGCGGGCCGAAAAGCGTCCCTGATTTTTATCAATTTCAATTTTTAGTTTATTAGCTGTAACAAAAGCAATTTCAACCCCCGCAAAAAAGGCAGAACAAATAATTGTAATAATAATTATTTCAATATTGTGCATATAAGTCAATTACGAATTATCAATTACGAATTACGAATTACGAATTATCAATTACGAATTATCAAATACGAATTATCAAATACCGATTACCGATCACTGATTACCGATTACTTTTTCTTATCCCTTGTCCCTTTTAATCATCTTTAATAGTAATAGAACCTTTTGGTTTTAATATTTTCCATTTGTCAAATCGTTCATCGGCTTCCATTCCTTCGCCCCAGAGTATTTCCTTTCCGGTATTAATTTTTACAAATTTATCGGAGTAAATAATAGCTTTTTTTTGATCCCAAACAAGGTGTTCTGTATTAAGCTGTTCCTGTTTTACGTTAACCACTACCACATTATTTTTTGCCTCCATTATTTTTTCTCTTTCATAACTAATAGCATAATTAGCCGTTAGTTTAGATTTTACCTGCATTAGCGAATCATAAAAATTCACAATAATTCCTTTAGGCATTTCAGTATATGCTTTTGTTCCTTCAAACCTTTTAAGAACGCGCGCTTTAACAATTACCTGTATTTGCGCTGAATCGCTGTAAATAGTTTCAACATCATTAGCTGTTTCAACAAGTAAAGAGTCATTATTTATTATAGTATTGATGGTTTTTATATCATTTTGACAGGCAGGAAAAAAAAACAATATACTAAAAACAAATATTGTTGAAATGGAGATGTTTTTTAAGAAAAGACTCATATTGTAATACTATGTGAATGAGTTAAATTTATACTTTTTAGCAATGGTAATCGGTAAATGTAAGTAATCGGTAATCAGTGTGAAGACATCCGATAACCGATCACCGATTACTGATTACCAAATATACAAA
>JAAXXA010000584.1 GCA_013334735.1 Bacteroidota bacterium | reverse complement strand
CAGACGATTTTCGTTAATTATCCCTCCTAAAGTTTACCGTAAATTTACCGTAATTGTACTTGTTTATTCTATCAAGTAATTTTACAAAAACAAATAATAACCGAGATTACTCAAATTAAATATTTATTTGAGGGCGGGAGCGTGCTTCGCCCTCATTTGCCAATGCAGTATCCGAAAGAAGTTCAAAGGAATGAGATATCTCTATTTTATAAATATTCCGTCTTTATTGGTGTTATCACCAACAAAGGCTTAACGAATAATGAAAAAACAACTTTATGTATTTTTACAAGCGAACAATTATGAAAAAGAAATTACCTTATGCCTTATGCCTCTTTTTAACTTTCAACTTTATAACTTTACAAACTTTTCACTCCTTTTCGCAAGGCGCCGCCATAAACCCCACCGGCGCTGCAGCCAAAGCTTCGGCAATGCTTGATGTAAATGCATCGAATCAGGGAATTTTAATACCACGACTTTCTACAATCAGTAGAAATGCAATACCTTCTCCTGCTGCCGGACTGTTGATATACAATACTAATACAAAATTATTCAATTATTACAATGATGACGATGACAAATGGTATGAAATAGGCGCGACTCTTGTTTCAGGCTTATCAACTGGTACAATTCACCCTGGTGGCGGTGTATCTTTAAACTCTACAGGCATACCGGCAGATAGTTCTGCAATGCTTGATGTAAGCGATAATATCAGGGGCATTTTATTTCCACGAATACCAACTACTGATAACATTATAACTCCTGATACAGGATTAATAATTTACAACACTTCAATAAATCGTTTTACTTATTATAATGGCAGCGCATGGATTGAACTCTGCGCTACATCTGCCGTGGGTGTGTCCGGAGCTACCGGCAGTCAAAGCTCGGAAGGCGGGGCAATCAACACATCGGGAGATGCGGCTCATTTTTCGGCAATGTTAGATGTATCTTCATCAAATACAGGAATGTTGATACCAAGACTTTACACTACAGAAAGAAATGATATAAAAGCTGTAGTCGGTTTAACAATTTACAATAAAGACAATAACACCATAGAATATTATAACGGTTCAGGATGGTATAAATTAGAATATGATGCGCCGTCAATAACCATACAACCTACAAACCCGGAGGCAGTTTGTGAAGGAGCGGGCGCTCCTTCATTTACAGTAACTGCTACAGGAGCCGACATATCATATCAATGGCAGGAATACATAAGCAGCTGGAACGATATATCTACCGGCGGTGTTTATTCGGGGGCAACATCGGCGACTCTAGCAATTACAAACCCAACAGCAGACATGAACGGCTATAAATATCGCTGCATTGTAAGCGGAACATGTTCTCCTGCTGTAATAAGTGATGGTTCAGCTTCGCTTACCGTAAATACCTTACCGTCTCCCCCCACGTCGGTTACACCCAACAGTGGAGTGGCTATTTGTAGCGGTGTAAGTACTAATCTTAACGCAACTTCAGCCGGGAATACAATATATTGGTATTCGGTTTCCACTGCGGGTACAATTATAGGTACCTCGGCAAGCGCAACAGATTATTTTGTATCCCCTACCACCAATACAACCTATTACGCCGAAGCGATAACAACAACAGGCTGCAGAAGTGCAACACGAACAGCTACAGCTTTGGTAACTGTAAATGTAATTCCTACTGCTTCCCCTGCGGCATATCATACAGAAACAAACCAGTTAACAACAAATGTAAGGTTTACATGGACAACTCCAGTAGATGCAGATGGTGTTAATATTTATAAAGCTTCTGATGGAACATTGTTACAATCCGGGAATATTGCGCAGTATTATGATTATACCACTACTGCAAATACACAGGTAGGTATTAAACTTAAAGCATATAAAGTTAATACAGCATGTGAAAATGCTTCATTCGGGGCTGAGGCTTACGCTTATTCTTCTGCAAATAACCCAGTTTACATTTCTTTTTCAGGTATAGTTCAAAATTCAATCATAGCTACTGCAAACGGTATTTTCCCGAATCAATCTGCTGGATTTAGTGGGGTTTATATTCGAAATTCTACAAATTCGACCAACTCGGGTAATATGACTTCTACCACATCCTGGGCAAACAGCAGCCTTGTAACAGGTACTTCATATTCATATTATGCAAAAGCTTTTAATGGAGATGGAGATGCAACAAATGAAATAGGACCAACAGACCAAATTTGTCCAACTATTTATTATTCTAAAAGTGGCACAACTACACTGACAACATTATCTCAATGGGGTCCCAATACGGATGGTTCAGGCACCAGCCCTGGTAATTTTACTTCAGATAATGTTTATTATAATATTAGAAACAGAACAACTGCTACAATAACAGTAGCATGGACTGTTTCGGGTACAAATTCAAAAATTGTTGTAGGTGATGGAAACAATGCATGTAGTTTCACTCCGGCAACATATACTTTATCAACTCCTGCTATTGATGTTTCAAATAGTGCAACATTAAAGCTAGGAGGAAGTAATAGAATTAATGATGCATGTGCGCTTAATATTAATGGAATTTTCGATCTTGCAGGATACAGTGAAACAGTAGGCTCTTTAGCTGGATCAGGAATAGTTACAAGTTCAGGAACAGGTAACTTAACACTTACCGC
>JAAXXA010000583.1 GCA_013334735.1 Bacteroidota bacterium | reverse complement strand
AATTTCGATAGTGCGGGTTGTAATATTGTCAAGGAAAGCTCTATCATGCGATACTAAAACAACAGCGCCAAAGTAGCTGTATAAAAAACTCTCAAACCATTGTATGGATTCAATATCCAGATGGTTAGTAGGTTCATCGAGCAGCATAATGTTCGGCTTTTGCAAAAGTATTTTTGCAAGCTCCACACGCATTTGCCATCCACCGCTAAATTCCGAGGCAAGGCGGGAAAAATCTGAAAGAGAAAATCCAAGTCCTGATAATATCTTTTCAGTTTCACCCTGCATATTATGCCCGCCAAGTAAATGAAAACGTTCGTTTGCATCGGTAAGTTTGTGAAGCAAATTATAATAAGCTTCCGACTCGTAATCTTTTCTGTTTGAAATTTCTAAAGTAATTTTTTTTATTATTTCCTCTAATTTAAGCGCTTCTGCAAAGGCTGTCATTGCCTCTTCAAGGATGGTTTTGCCGGTGTTAATATATGTTATTTCTTGTGGAAGATAACCAATAGTTGTATCTGGTGGAATAACAATAGTGCCGGTTTCAGGCTCCTGCATTCCGGCTATAATACGCATTAGCGTTGTTTTTCCCGCGCCATTTTTTCCAACAAGTCCAATCCTGTCTTTGTCTGCTATTACAAATGACACATCATCAAATAAGTCGGTTCCGGTAAAATGAATTGAAAGATTGTTAATGGATATCATCGTGTAAGCAGTTTTGGGGTGCAAATATAGTAAGAAAAGTTTTACAAATTGGGTATATTAAAAAGTTCAACTTTTGGCAAGCATTCATAAGGGCTTTATATTAGTATATCTTTTTTCGTAACTTGGCAGATATTTTTATAAATTTGGACTTCTTTTAAAAATTATATTTTAACTGAATACTATGATTAAAATTAATAAGGAAAATCCCCGGAAATCATTAAACAAAGCATTTCTGAAAATCAAACCACAAAGGGATGACATTGAAAAATTCAAAAAGAATCTTGTTGAAGTACTTGATAAAATTTATGAAAATGAATCCGAAGAGTATCATAAAAATCTTGTTTCCGATTTTCTGAAAAATACTTATTACAGCCCTGCTAATTTTATTAACACCAAAGGGCGGAATGATCTTGTTATACATAATGGTAAGGATGCAAAAACTACAGTTGGCGTAATTGTAGAAGCTAAAAAGCCCTCCAATAAAGCTGAAATGCTTAGCGCGGACAACATAAACGCAAAAGCGCTTCATGAACTGATATTGTATTACCTGCGAGAAAGGATTACTTTAAATAACCTGGAAGTAAAACACCTTGTTGCAACTAATATTTACGAATGGTATATTTTTGATGCAAAATTATTTGAAAAAATATTTGCTCAAAACAAGCTATTGGTAAAACAGTTTATTGACTTTGAAGAAGGCAGGCTTTCAGGTAAAGACACCTCATTTTTTTATAAATCAATTGCAGAGCCTTTCGTTAAAGAACTTGAAACCGAAATTACTTTTACATACTTTGATATTCGTGAATATAATTCTCCGCTAAGAAATGCAGATAAAAGCGATGATAATAAACTGATCTCTCTTTTTAAATTGTTATCCCCACAACACCTGTTAAAGTTATCTTTCCTGAACGACAGCAATAGTCTTGATAAAACATTTTATTCTGAACTACTTCATATTATTGGGCTTGAAGAAACAAAAGACGGAAGTAAAAAGCTAATAGGACGAAAAGGTAAAAACCGTTACAGCGGAACATTTATTGAAAATACAATCGTACAACTCGACAGCCTTGATAAAATATCACGTACCGTTAACCCTTCGCAATACGGAAACACTACGGACGAAAGGTTATACAATGTTTCTCTTGAATTAGTAATTACATGGATCAACCGGATATTATTCCTGAAATTATTGGAAGCGCAATTAATAACGTATCATAAAGGAGATAAAAATTTTCAGTTCCTGAATACGGAAAAGATCAAAGATTTTGATGAACTTAATACTTTGTTTTTTCAGGTACTTGCTCGCAAACCTGAGGAACGGAGTGAAGATATTAAAAAACTTTTTTTCAATGTTCCATATCTGAACAGTTCTTTATTTGAGCCAACAGAAATAGAACATCAAACAATTTTTATCAATTGCCTTAGAACTGAAGCAAAAATTCCAATATTGTCAAACACGGTATTGAAAGATCATACAGGAAAAAAACAAAGTGGTGAATTAAATGCCTTGGAATATATTTTTGAATTTTTGAATGCTTACGATTTCAGCAGCGAAGGTTCCGAAGAAATACAGGAAGATAATAAAACGCTTATCAATGCTTCTGTTCTGGGCTTGATCTTTGAAAAAATTAACGGTTATAAAGACGGTTCGTTTTTTACTCCCGGGTTTATCACGATGTATATATGCCGTGAAACTTTACGCAGGGCTGTTTTGCAAAAATTTAAAGATGAAAAATCGTGGGATTGTGCCGATTTAACTGAACTCCACAATAAAATAACCGATAAAAAAGAAGCGAATAAAATTATAAATAGTTTAAAAATTTGCGACCCTGCCGTGGGTTCAGGGCATTTTTTAGTATCCGCGCTTAACGAAATTATTGCCGTTAAAAGTGAATTAAATATTTTACACGACAGCAATGGCAAGTCAT
>JAAXXA010000582.1 GCA_013334735.1 Bacteroidota bacterium | reverse complement strand
GGCAAAAATATAGAAAAAAATATTCCGGGAGTTAAAGTAATTTATACAAGAGATACTGATGTTTTTGTTGAATTATTTAAAAGAGCCAAAATTGCTAATGAAAACAAAGCCGACCTTTTTATTTCAATTCATTGTAATGCAAGCCCTTACAAAACACCTTCCGGTACCGAAACTTATGTAATGGGATTACATAAATCGCAAGCAAATTTGGATGTTGCGCAAAAAGAAAACGCATCAATACTTATGGAAGACAGCTATTCCAATAACTATGACGGCTTTATACCTTCATCAACGGAAGCATACATAATTTTTTCACTATTTCAAAATGCATATTTGGATCAAAGCCTGAATATTGCAACAAAAGTTGAAAAAAAAATGAAAGAAAAAGTTGGAATGTTTGACAGAGGCGTTAAACAAGCCGGATTCTTAGTACTGTACAAAACAGCAATGCCTTCAATTCTTATTGAAACTGGCTTCCTGAGTAATGAAAAAGATGAAGAATATCTCAGCACCGAAAATGGTCAGGAAAATATGGCATCCTCAATTTTCAATGCCTTTGAATCATATAAAAACGAAATGGAAGCAAATGTCATATCTTCAAATAATAAAAAAACCATCCAAAATTCAGATTCTAATACTTTTTCAAAAATAGTTAAAGACAGTTTGAAAGCTTCAAAAATAATTATAACTAAAAAAGATTCCACCAACAAAAATGTTGTTTTTAAAGTACAATTTGCCAGTTGTTCGGTTAAAAAATCTTTAAAATCTGCAGAATTTAAAGGATTAAGCGATGTTCAGGAATATTTTCATAATGGCACATATAAATATTTAACGGGGAATGAAACTTTACCCAAAAAAGCTATTTCTTTAATGGAAAAAGTACGTAATATTGGCTTTAAAGATGCTTTTATCGTAGCTTTTATAAACGATGAAAGAATTTCACCACAAGAAGTAGTGAAATTATTAAAAAAAAATTAATAGTTTTGCATTGAATTTTAAAACAGACTTGCTTTGAATATAAAATTAAAACGTGAAGTGAAAATTGGGATATTGGTTGTTGCCAGTATCGCTTTCTTATTTTGGGGTATAAATTTCCTTAAAGGCAAGAATTTTTTAACCGGAGGCAGAACATTTTATGCAATATTTAATCAGGTAAACGGGTTAACTGAAGCAAACATAGTAGTTGTTAACGGTTTAAAAGTAGGTCTGGTTACAGATATTTCTTTTATTGACACTAAAGGAAGGATTTTAGTTGAAATGAAAATCGACGAGGATGTAAAGATTGCGAATAATTCTATTGCAAAAATATTTAATCCGGATGTTATTGGATCAAGAGTTATCGAAATTAAGTTAGGGAACAATAAAACTCTTGCAATGGATGGAGATACCTTGAAATCGGAAGAACAATTGTCGATACTTGATGAAGTTAGCATTCAGATGCTACCCTTTAAAGTTAAAGCCGAAAAAATGATGGCGTCAATAGATACTGTAATTTCAGTTATTCAATATGTTTTTAATGAAAGTACACGCGATAATTTGATGCATAGCTTTGAAAGTATAAAAAACACTATTACAAATCTGGAAAGCACAACATACAACATCGACACTTTAGTATCAACACAGCGTTTTAGGTTATCTCAAATAATTTCAAATGTTGAAAATATTACTTCTGTTTTTAAAAACAATAACGCTAAACTGAATAATATAATAACTAATTTTTCGAGTATAAGCGATTCATTAGCTAGAATTAAATTTGCGTCCACAATCAATAAAGCAGATAAAATTTTAGCAAGTTTTTCAGAAATTACCGAAAAAATAAATAAGGGAGACGGTTCCCTTGGTTTGCTGATTAATAACGATAGCTTATATATCGGACTTCAGAAATCATCAAAAGAAATGAACCTCCTGCTCGAAGATTTACGCCTTAATCCACAGAGATATGTTCATCTGTCGGTATTTGGAAAAAACTTAGACAAGAATAAATATAAAGCACCTGCTGAAAAAAAATAATTTTACCGTAAATCGGATACCTTGCTTACCCTAAAGAAATGAAATGTCGTATAATATAAGTTGGCAGTTGGCAGTCAGCAGTTAGAGTTATTAATTGGCAATTAATAATGCTGTTCAGTATTAATTTTTGAAAAATTTCAGTTCCAATTTTTCGCCATCCCAAACGGTATAAGAATAATTTTTAACCCAATCGCCCAGATTTATATAGTTAGTATTATCAATAACCATATTCAGAGGTAAGTGGCGATGTCCAAAAATATAATAGTCGTGATGATTAGTTTTTTCAATATCTTTAACATATTGAATTAATCGTTCGGATTTTTCGCCAAGAAAAACTTCGTCGGTAAGCCCATTTGCAACGCGGCTTTTGCGCGATAAATAAATTGCCAAACGCGTACCTAAATCAGGGTGTAACCAAGCAAAAAGCCATTTACATATTTTGTTTGAAAAAATCTTTTTAATAAATTTATAACCCATGTCTTTGGGACCAAGCCCATCGCCATGTGCGATATAAAATTTTTTAGAGTCAATATTTCGTTCGATAGGAATTCGATATACCGGAATATTAAGCTCTTTAGGGAAATAATCGTACATCCACATATCATGATTGCCAATAAAATAGTGAATACTT
>JAAXXA010000581.1 GCA_013334735.1 Bacteroidota bacterium | reverse complement strand
AATTTTTCAATTTCTGGCACAAGCCTCCATTCTCTTTCATCATAAAACTTATAATTTTGGTCGTCTATTGAATTTCTTTTCAAATGCCCAGAGTAATTCTTTGTAAAACTTTTAATTCTTAATATTTTGGATTTTTGTTCTTTTGTTAAGTTTGACTCTTTATTTCTCCTTTCTTTTATTAACTCTCCAAAAGTCTTGCTAATAGATGAATCTTTGTCTAAATAAAGTACTGGATTTATTCCAAGTTTATTTGCCCAAAGTTTAGTTAAACCTATTCCATATCTTCCATATGCATCAAAATGTCTATATGCTTGAGACAATGGTATGTCACAAAAAGAAACCAAAGGATGTGCAGCCAATGACGAAAGGTCTTTTTGAATTGTTAATTCTTCAGCACAATACTTAATGGCAAATCCCTCTTTAATAATTAGTTCTAGTTTTTCGAATGTGTCAGTATAATGAATTATTGAATTTGTACTTATAGCCATGTTGTTTAAATTTAATTACTATCAACAAATTTATTGCTGTTTATTATCATTCTTCTAAATAAATAATATGCAATCTTAATAAATATTAAAATTATCTCAAAGCGTTTTGTCGAAACTATTTTTCATAAAAAAAGTCGTGAAATTTATATATAGCTTTTTCTTTATCCATTTTTTATAATACTAATCATGCGTTGGGAGATTGCACTTTTTGGCAAGCTTTGGTTTGAGCGGTGGCTCGTGTGGCTTGACAATGGGTGCAATGTGCGTAAGCCAAAAACAAAAAATGTGGGCAGGAAAAAATAAAATTTCTTTAGGTCGGCTGGCGTGGTCGCCTGTTATAAGATTTTTCTTTGTCTTTTTTTTCATTTCTGATTCGTTGTCAAGGCTTATTGTGATGACTTGAAAATGCTTGCTGGTAACTCCTTTATAGCCTTACCAAAGGTATGGTTTGACAATGATGTGCTAGCCGTATAACCCAACCTTTAAGTAAATATTATTTTATACAAATGTACATTTTTTTATTACAAATCATCAAACGGACTTTTTATTTTTTGTAAATTTTTTGTAGTTACATGGGTATATATTTCTGTGGTCTTACTACTCTTATGTCCTAATAATTCCTGTATGTATCGTAAATCTGTGCCTGATTCAAGCAAATGTGTTGCATAGCTATGTCTTAACCAATGTAATGTTACAGGCTTTATTATTTTTGCTTTTTTACAACTCATTTTTAATACTTTTGACAAACTTTCTTCCGAATATTGCTCCCCTTCGTTTTGACCTTCAAATAACCAAATTTTTGGCTTATACATCTTATAATATACTCGAAGCATTTCTATTATTTTTTCTGAAATAGGCGATACCCTGTCTTTGTATCCCTTTGCCTGCCTGATCTTTAATAATCCGCGCTTACTGTCCACATCTGCAGGTTTTAAATGCAACAACTCACTTCTTCTTAATCCACATGCATAAATTAAACTTAGCATTGTCTTGTGCTTTACATTGATATGCGCTTTTAAAATAGCAGATATTTCCTCCTTGCTTAGTACATTGGGCAATTTATACTGCCGCCTTGGTCGCTCAAATTTTTCAACATCAAATCCACTATGTATTATTTCTCTGAAAAATATTTTAACTGCATTGATAACTTGATTTTGATATGAAAAACTCAGATGCCTCCTTATAATATATTCATTCACGTAGTCAACCATGTCTTCATTGCTCAAATCGTCCATTGGTTTTGGATACACGTACATCAGAAATGATTTTGCCCCATCCAGATATGTTTTGATCGTTGATTCGCTATAACGCTTATGAACCATCCATAACATTAACTTATCTAAACCCTCCTCAACCTCAATTGGAACAGGGTGTTCCGTTTTAATGGATGTAACCTTTTGCGGATATTCAACTTCAGGAAATAACTTTTTTAAAAGTGCGAATGCTTCTTTGCTATATGGGATATGCCATGCATTATGTGTTTTACTCCACCTGGTATCGGGTATTTGTCTTAGCTTTGAAGCTATTTCATGATTAAAAGAAAATTCAATCTTAATTCTGTTTTCATTTTTGTGAAAAATTTTTGTTGCTTTCATATCGTAATAGTTGCGTTTAAAATCCAAAAATAGCAAATAAACTTATCAATTTTAAAACTAATTGCAATTATTTTCCAATTTTACGGACTGCAAACTGGAGATTGCCGACTACTGATTGCCAACTGCCATCTAATTTCAAAATTCATTTTATCCAATACAACGTTTAATACCAATGTTCGTTCTAAAAGATATAATCGTATTAGAACGATTACATTGGTTAATGCCGATAGACTTTCAACATCATTTCGAAAACACTTTTTTGAAATGATATTTTTGAAAGCTAATCGGTATAAATCGTTAAAATCACCCATCTCCTACCCTCTTCTGTAAATATTTTTTTTACATTTGCTAAAATTTTTAAAATATTATCAA
Organism: Bacteroidota bacterium; assembly: GCA_013334735.1. Classification (GTDB taxonomy): domain Bacteria; phylum Bacteroidota; class Bacteroidia; order Bacteroidales; family CG2-30-32-10; genus JAAXXA01. Next base: position 186 of record JAAXXA010000581.1, on the reverse strand, counting down.
TATCGAATAAACATGAAAAAAACCATTTTCTCAATCTTACTAGGCATTTCATGCATTTACGCATCAGCGCAACAGGAAGCCCGTTTACTCCGTTTCCCTGCTATTAAAGGAAACCGGGTAGTATTTTCTTATGCCGGTAATTTATACACGGTTGATAAAACAGGAGGCGTTGCCCGCAAACTAACA
>JAAXXA010000071.1 GCA_013334735.1 Bacteroidota bacterium | reverse complement strand
ATAAAAGTTTTAGTGCTCGAAAAAATGCGTGAACCTCTAAAAAAATTTAAGATTACAGGAAAGGGTAGATGCAATATTACCAATACTGCTGCTTTATCGGCGTTTATTGACGAAACTGGGCCCAATCCAAATTCTATAAAACCGGCTTTTAATAGATTTTTTAATGAAGATACTATTGAATTTTTTCGAGGTATAGGTGTCGAAACAGTTATTGAAAGGGGAGGCAGAGTTTTTCCGAAAAGTAATTCGGCAGTTGATGTATCGAATAAGCTTATTGATTATTTAAGAAGTTGCGGAATAGAAATGCGTTGCAACAATAAGGTTAAAGGATTTAAAGTAGAAGAAAATATTATTACAGGTGTCGAAATTGTTCCAAATGCTATTATTAAAGGAAAGACTTTTATTTTAGCAACAGGAGGTGCTTCATATCCTGCAACGGGTTCATCGGGTGATGGATATCCTATTGCGCGAAGTTTGGGGCATAAGGTTACGGATATTCGCCCTGCGCTTGTACCTGTTGAAACCAAGGGAGAAGCGGCTAAAAACCTTCAGGGATTAAGCTTGGTAAATGTTAAAGTAAATGTATGGATTGATGGTAAAAAAGTTGATGAAGAATTTGGCGAAATGTTGTTTACGCATTTTGGTTTATCGGGTCCCATAATTCTTTCGTTAAGTCGCAGACATAATCAGGCTATTCAGCAAAAAAGGAATGTGGTTTTTTCTATTGATCTCAAACCTGCCTTGGATGAGCAAAAACTCGACAATAGATTGCAAAGGGATTTGAACGAAAATGGTAAAACAAAACTTTTAAATATTTTTAAGCTTTGGATGCCTTCAAAACTTGCCCATGAAGCTCTAAGAATACTTAAACTTGATGGTGAAAAGCTATCTAATCAGTTTGGAAGTGAAGAAAGAAAAAAAATTCGTTTGTTTATGAAGGATTTCCGTTTTGAAATTACTTCATTACGTCCGTTTAGTGAAGCTATAATTACATCTGGTGGAGTTAGTCTTGAGCAGGTAAATGCAAAAACTCTCGAATCAAATATATTTTTGAATCTGTTTTTTGCTGGAGAAATTCTGGATATTGATGCCAACACAGGCGGGTATAATTTACAAATAGCTTTTTCGACAGGGGTTTTGTCAGGTGAAAATGCTGCTTTGCTTGCTTTACGAAAGGACAATATATAAACTGATTTATTCTTTTTTTTGGTTTAATATTTCGAGGCTCTGCTTCGGTGGCATTCATTTATTTAAGTATTCACATTTAAAAACTGCCAAAAAATTTATACAAGATAAAATATTTATTAAAAAATAAGTATTGAAAATACTGATGAATATAAGAAAAAAAATCTATTTTTGAAAAAAACAAAAAATAAGTCAAATTTGTAAAAATGAATTAAACAATAAAAACATGATTAAAAATAAAGTTTTATTAATTACCGGAGGTACTGGTTCTTTTGGCAATGCTGTTTTAGAACGTTTTTTAAATTCTGATGAATTTTGTGAAATCAGGATTTTTAGTCGGGATGAAAAGAAACAGGACGACATGCGTCAATTATACAAAAACAATAAAGTAAAATATTATATCGGAGATGTTCGTGATAAAAGAAGTGTTGATACTGTTATGCATGGAGTGGATTATGTATTTCATGCTGCTGCGTTAAAACAAGTTCCTTCATGTGAATTTTTCCCTATGGAGGCTGTTAGAACGAACATTATAGGTACTGAGAATGTTATTGATTCTGCAATTACTCATGATGTAAAGAAATTAATTTTACTTAGTACCGATAAAGCTGTTTACCCTATTAATGCTATGGGTATTTCTAAAGCTCTTGCCGAAAAAGTTATGATTGCAAAAAGCAGAAATTTGAATATTAACAACGCCGGTACTGTTTTATGCGGAACACGCTATGGGAACGTCATGGCTTCAAGAGGTTCGGTAATTCCACTTTTTGTAAAACAAATCAAAGCAAATAAATTTATTACAGTTACTGATGCCAATATGACGCGCTTTATGATGACATTGGAAGATGCCGTAGATCTTGTACTTTATGCTTTTGATCATGGACAATCAGGGGATATTTTTGTACAAAAAGCGCCTGCTTCTACTATAGAAGTTTTGGTTAAAGCTTTATTGGAATTATATAAAGTTAATAATGAAGTTAAAATAATTGGAACTCGTCATGGTGAGAAACTATACGAAACTCTTGTTAATCGTGAAGAAATAGCTAAAGCAGAAGATCTTGGTGATTATTACAGAATCCCTGCTGATACACGCGACTTGAATTACAGAAAGTTTTTTGTTGAAGGAGAAAATAAAATTTCGGAAGTAGAAGAATATACCTCACATAACACTAATCGTTTAGACGTAGAACAAACTAAACAATTATTGCTTAAATTGGAAATGATTCAAGAGGATATTTTAAAAAAATAAAAATTACGAATGTTCAATTACGATGAACGTAATTTGTAATTGTTTTGCTACTTCTGAAATCAAAAATCGTTAATCCTTGTTCTTAAATCAAAATGTGTTAAATTACCTTTGTAAAGAATAGTTATTCCACAAAAAGTACAAGCCCTTTCAGATACTCACCTTCAGGATGAAAAGCGCTTAACGGATGATCAGAAGGTTGTGACAGCTGATGTATGATTTTCACATTTCTGCCTGAAAGAATTGCAGCGGAAACAACTGTAGAATAAAATAAATTCCTGTCAACAACCTGAGAACAGGAAAAAGTGAAAATAATTCCGCTTTTCCTTATTTGCTGAATTGCCTGCAGATTAATTCTTTTATATGCCTGAAGCGCGTTTCTTTTTGAACTGTTATGTTTTGCAAAAGCCGGAGGATCAAGGATAATTAAATCATATTTTTGATCAATGTCTTTTAAAAAATCCATAGCATCAAGCTGAAATGATTGATGTTTATGGATATCCAATTCATTTAATAAAATATTTTTTTCGGTAAGTTCAATTGCTTTTTTAGAACTGTCAACCGAATGAACTTCTATAGCACCTGCTTTTAAAGCATAAACGGAAAAACCACCTGTATAACAAAAAGTATTCAATACTTTTTTATTTTTGGCATATCGTTCTATTAGCTTTCTGTTCTCGCGTTGATCAATAAAAAAACCTGTTTTTTGCCCCTTTTCGGAATCAACAATAAATTTATTACCATATTCCATAACTTCATTTTCGACTTTGTTTCCCAACAAAAATTCATTTTCGGAATTGGCTAAATTCATACGAGAAAGTGTTTCGCTACTTTTATCGAAAATTGTATTTAGCTTGCCGCCATATATTTCGGTAAGAGCTTTGGCAATTTGATCTCTTATCAGGTACATTCCAATTGAATGAGCTTGTATTACTATGGAACCGTTATAATAATCAATAATAAGCCCCGGTAAATTGTCGCCCTCGGCATTTACTAATCGATATACATTTGTTTCCGAATTATCAGTAAAACCTAGTTCTTTTCTGAGATAATATGCTTTTTGCAAACACGATTTCCAAAACTCGAAGTCCGGTGTTAGTTGTTGAAATGAAAATACACGTACTGTTATAGTACCTGTTTGAAAATGACCGGTGCCTAAATAATCTCCATTATTTGAAAATACCTCAACCACATCGCCCTCTTTAGGGCAACCTAAGATATTTTTTATTGCGCCGGAAAAAATCCATGGATGAAAACGTTTTATAGCATCATCTTTTCCTTGTTTTAAAACTACTCTGGGAAAATCTTTCATAAATAAATATATTGGGCAGCAAAAGTAGCATAAATTTTATGAATACCTGAAACGATAAGGAAGAAAAGCATCTTCGCCCGCATAATCAACACCTACGCGTGGTCCTGCTATAATTTTTTCTAATGGAATTTTTATTCCGCGATCTTCAAGCCATATCTTGTTTCCAGATAATGATTCTCCGCTTTGAGAAAAATGAATGTTAAGTAATTTTGAAACATTACCGGGACCTATGCCATTGAGCTTTGATATATTTGTTTTTTTTGAGCGTTTTAGCATTATATCAATACCATCAACAGGTTTAATTCCACGAATTAGCACAGCATGAGGAATATCATTTTTGTTTGTTACTATATTAAAAAGCGAATGTATTCCATAACATAAATAAATATATGCTACACCGCCTTCCAAATACATAATTTCTGTTCTTGCAGTTCTCCGGTTACCGTAAGCATGAGAAGCCTTATCTGTTATCCCGCAATAAGCTTCTGTTTCTGTAATAATGCCGGAAGTAATACCCTCGCCAAGGTTTGTGAATATGTATTTACCAAGCAAATCTTTAGCAATTTGCACTACATTATCTCTTTTATAAAATGATTTCGAGATTTTACTTTTCATCTAAACAACTTTATAAAAACCTCTTTCTGCCTTACTCCCAACTCCAAACTCCAAACTCTAGGCACTAATATTATTATACCTCTCTCTTTTTCCAACTAAGTTTTTGTTCTTCGTCAACACGTATTTTTTCGTTATCAATTAACCATTGAATTGCTTTTATAATCTTGTTTTCGCTAACACCTTTTATAAATCCGACAGTTTCTTCGAGCGTATAAGATTCATTTAACAGTAAAGGTTTTACATAATTTATAACTGTGTCAAGTTCAATTTCGCTCAAATCTATTTTATTTCTTTCAATACATACATCGCACTGTCCACATCGTTTCGCTTCGTTTTCTTCAAAATACATCAATAATAACTGGCTTCTGCATTTTGTAATTGAGGTTGCAAAATTGATTACCGAATCTAATTTTTTTTGTGCTATTATTTTTCTCTCATGGTAATTTCCCTTAGAAATATTAAGGTCTTTTGAATCTATTCTTTCCCCGCAATAAATAATTTGTGGAGTATCTTTTTGAGGAACGTAAGTTAATATACCTAATTTATTAAGCTGAGAAAGAATTTCTATAGTTTTTTCTTTTGTTGTTCCCGATCTTGAGGCAATTTCCGTTTCATTTACTTTAACAAAATCGTTAAAAACACCACCATAAGAACGTAAAATTGTTTTAATAAAATTATCTATATTTTTGTTTTCGATCTGGAAACGATAAAGATTTTCTTTGTCAACATTGATGTGCAGTACAGAAGATTGAAACATTGAATCTGTATTGCTAATATATCCATCTTTTTCAAGAAATTTCAGGCAATTATAAACGGTATAGGGTTTAAGATTATACGATTCGCAAAATTTGTTGATGTCAAAATTAAAACTTGCATCTTTTCCGCTTCCAACGGCAAGGTTATAAAAATTACCAAGACATTGATACGTATTTTTTATTTCTTCAATAGAAGGGAATGCATTTTCGAGATTATGCCTTGCATCTAATATATCTGCATTACAAAACATCAAAATAGCATAAGATTTTTTTTCATCACGTCCTGCTCTACCTGCTTCCTGAAAATATGCTTCCAGAGTATCTGGTAAATCGAAATGTACTACAAATCTAACATCTGATTTGTCTATTCCCATACCAAAAGCATTTGTTGACACGATAACTCTCTTGGAGTTATTCATCCATGCATTCTGCCTTACATCACGTGTTTTTGTATCTAAACCCGCATGATAATAATCGGCTGAAATATTGTTCTTTACCAAAAATTCCGCAATTTCTCTTGTCTTTCGGCGGTTTCTCACATATACTATCCCCGAACCATTGACTTTGAAAATAATTCTTAAAAGTCTGTTGAATTTATCTTCTTCTTTAATAACAGCATAAACAAGATTTTTTCGTTCAAAACTTTTTCTGAAAACATTTTTATTTTTGAAAAGGAGTTTGTTTTGGATATCGTCAATAACTTCGGGAGTGGCTGTTGCAGTGAGCGCCAATATGGGAACTCCCTGAAACAAACCTCTTATATCTGCAATTTTCAAATATGGCGGGCGAAAATCGTAGCCCCATTGCGAAATGCAATGAGCTTCGTCAACAGCAATAAGATTAACATTCATCTTTTTTAAACGTAGCCTTACTACGTCTGATAAAAGTCTTTCAGGTGACAGATATAAAAATTTCACATCTCCGTGAACACAATTGTCTAATGCTATATCAATCTGGTTATAGTGCATTCCCGAAAATATTGCAACAGCTTTAATACCTCTCTTATTTAGGTTGTTAACCTGATCTTTCATTAAAGCTATTAAAGGAGAAATTACTATGCATACCCCGCTTTTCGCAAGCCCCGGAACCTGAAAACAGATTGATTTTCCTCCACCTGTGGGCATTAAAGCAAGAGTATCCTCTCCATTTAAAACAGAGTTGATAATATCTTCCTGCAATGGCCTGAAAGTATTATGCCCCCAGTATTTTATTAATATCTGATGAATATTCAATTTCCAAAATATTGATTGATACGAAAGTAATAAAAAAATAATTACTCACATAATTTTATAGTATGCAGACGATGCGAATCGCTATTGAATAAATATGATTTTTTGTTTTACTGGAATTTTTTAGCCGGAAAATAATTATTTATTTCTATGGTCAATAATTATTTCAAAATTTGAAGTGTCAAGGAAAGTATCAAACTTCATATAATCATAATGTTCGGGACGATATTTTGATTCAAAAATATCAACATTATATTCATTTTTAAAGACTTTCCAAAGTAATTCGGAACAATAAATAGAAGAACTGTCTTTAAGGTCGAAAGCATTATCGAATGGAATTTTCTTTTGAAGATAATACTTGGCACCGCTTCCTATAAGGGCTAAATCAAAATCATCTTTTGCATGTTTGTACCTAACAACTACAATTGATTTTTTTTTACTTTGATTTATAAATGTTCTCAAATCTTGCCACTGAACCCCGTCAACATCCGAAAGTGTTGAAGAAACTGAATGAATAATAATCCAATGTCCTTTATATTTGGTAAGTATTGCGCAATGCGATATCCCTGTGCTGTCATTTAAGGTCTTAACTATCATATCGCTTACAAAGCCATAACCGTGGCGAAGTATAATATCTCCATCTTTAAGAAGAGACATCTCATTTTGAGAAAGGGTATAGTTATAAAAAACTTGTTCCTGTTGACTGCGATATTCGTAGAACAACAGGAACAAGTATATTGATAAAATTAAACTTATCAGAACAATTAAAAAAACATATATTTTTTTCATTGCCCTGCTTGAAAAGTTTTAAATTTTTATTATTTTATAGAATCAGTTTTTGTAGAATCAGAAGGTTCTGTATTCATGTTTGGAGATTCTTTTTTCATTTCAACTAACCATTTGCCATCTTTCTTTACTAAATCTATTTTTTTACCTTCACCATTTTCAGTATAATCACAAGCTGCTTTTTCGCCTTCTACTTTGCATTTTAAACCTTCAATTTTAACTTCTTTTGCTGTTTGGTCGCCGCCCATTTTGCTAAAGCTTTCAACCATGTCTATCGATGCTGCTGATTCAGTCGTTGCAAGTTTTTTTGCTTCAGCATATTCTTTTTTGTTTAGATGATTTAAAAACTTTTCTGCTACTTTATCAGGGGTATCAGAATTTTTACATGCATTAAATGATATTACTGCTATTGCAATAATAGCTAATTTAAACAATTTTTTCATTTTTTTTTAAATTTAATTATTAGTTAATTATTAGTTATTTGGGCTTTTAATTTGTTTGGCAAAATTAGTATCAAATTTTTAATAAACAAACAAAACCAAGATTTTTTTTTAACATTTATTAACATTCCGGAATAATGATTTGGTTTTCCGAAAATTACCTTTGATTCATTTGTTCAAATTTTGTTTAACAAAGAATTATTAAAATAAGGCTAAATCTATGTTTGGGAATGTTTATTTTTACAACAAATTTCACGAATGATTTTTTCAGAATTTATATATAAACTTGAGAAAAGATTACAAAATCCTCTCCCTGGTAAAAAGGCTCAATTGCTTATGGGGTCTGATATCCGTATGAAAGATTTTGTTTTTAAACAGAAAGATGATAAATCAAAAAAAAGCGGAGTAATGATTTTGTTATATCCTTACAACGATTGTGTGTATTCTACTTTTATTAAACGTACAGAATATAATGGTACCCATAGTGGGCAAATTGCGTTACCGGGGGGAAAATATGAAACTTGTGATAAAAACCTCATTGATACTGCTTTACGTGAAACATCCGAAGAAATTGGAATTGACTCGTCAAAAATTAAGATATTAGGTCAATTATCCGAATTATTTATTCCCCCCAGCAATTATATCATTTATCCTTCTGTAGGATATCTTAATTCAAAACCATTTTTTATTCCTGAAAAAAGAGAAGTTGAAAAAATAATAGAGTATAATATTTTTGATTTGTTAAAAGAAGCTACAATAAAAACTAAGGAGTTTAAAATATTTACTGGTTTAACATTCAACGCTCCATATTTTGATATTAATAACCATGTTGTATGGGGCGCAACAGCAATGATAATGAGTGAATTTGTTGAGATATTAAAGGAAATATGTAATTAGAAATAGATATTTATGTAAATTTGGCGTAACAACTTGTTTAATTTAATTTTTATAAAAATGTCAAAACAATTTTTAGTTTTATTAGTGCCTGCAATTTTATTTATTTTTGGAACAAATCAGTGTAAAAAAGATAAACTTGCTGATCCTCCAAAAGCATTGGATACACTTGCTCTTACTGAGCTGGAGAAAGACAGCATACTTAATGGTGATACTAATAATGTAATGCGGATTCTTACTATTGATAATTATTCAGATTCATTAAATTTACGTGTCAAAAGTCATCAGGTGAGAGCCGATAAAAACGATACAGTTTTATACCGGCTTGCACGCAGAATGTATTATACATTAATTTCTACAGGGAGTGGAGTTGGGCTTGCCGCTCCTCAGGTTGGCATTAATAGAGATATAATCTGGGTTCAGCGTTTAGATAAAACAGGAAAACCTTTTGAATGTTATATTAATCCCAAAATAGTACTTTATTCTAACAAGCAAATTGTATTTCAGGGTGATGGATGCCTTTCAATTCCGAACCAAAGTGGCAAAACAAATCGTTTTTCATCTGTTGCAATTGAATATGACAGGTTAGATGGAACACATAATACAGAAATTGTTGAAGGATATAGCGGAAATAATTTTACTTCAGTAATATTTCAGCACGAAATAGACCATTTGAATGGCATCCTGTTTTTTGACAGGCTTAGTGGAAAATTCAATTTTTTACAAGCCATTGATTAGCCAACAATACCTGCATTATTGATGAATATTTATAAAGTCCGTTATGTTTATAAATTTTGTATTTTCTGTTAAACTTAATTAACTTTGTACTTTTTAAATATATTAAAATTTATACCTCATGTATAATATAAATAGATAAAATGCTTTTTGATTCAATTGATTTCGCAATATTTTTACCTGCGGTTTTTGTTTTGTATTGGTTTATCGCAAATAGAAATCTTAACTTGCAAAACTTTTTAATTGTTGCAGCTAGCTTTGTATTTTATGGATGGTGGGATTGGCGTTTTTTAATTTTATTATCAACCATTGCTACTTGTGATTATATAATAGCAATCCAAATTGACAA
>JAAXXA010000580.1 GCA_013334735.1 Bacteroidota bacterium | reverse complement strand
CTTTATAACGGCGTTCCTGAATTTGGCGGGCAGCAACTACTCTTTCCCTTATTACTTCACTTTTTTCGGATTCTCTGATACTTGATAATTCTTTAAATGGAACAGGAGTAACTTCTACGTGAATATCTATTCTGTCTAAGAGAGGACCTGATATTTTGTTGAGATACTTCTGAACGATACCCGGAGCGCAAACACAATCTTTTTCGGGGTGGTTGTAATAGCCGCAGGGGCAAGGATTCATGGATGCTACAAGCATAAAACTTGCTGGATATTCCACACTGTATTTGGAACGTGAAATAGTAACCATTCTGTCCTCTAAAGGTTGCCGTAATACTTCCAAGGCTCCTCTTTTAAACTCAGGTAATTCGTCAAGGAAAAGTACCCCGTTATGTGCAAGTGAAATTTCTCCCGGTTGCGGATTAGAACCTCCTCCCACAAGCGCAACATCACTAATGGTATGATGTGGCGAACGAAAAGGTCGTACGGAAATTAGCGATGTATTCTTTGCCATTTTTCCTGCCACCGAATGGATCTTCGTTGTTTCAAGGGCTTCGTGCAAATTTAATGGCGGAAGGATTGATGGTAGCCTTTTTGCCAGCATCGTTTTTCCCGCGCCCGGCGGACCTATCAGAATTACATTATGTCCGCCAGCAGCGGCAATTTCCAATGATCTTTTTATATTTTCCTGTCCTTTAACTTCTGAAAAATCGAATTCAAATTCATTTAATCGTAAATAAAATTCCTTACGGGTGTCAACAATAACGGGTTCTAAAGTAATATCGCCATTAAAAAAATCAATCACTTCTTTAATGTTTTCTACTCCATAAACTTTCAAATTGCTTACAATAGCTGCTTCAAGAGCATTTTGTTTAGGAAGTATGAAACCTTTAAATCCTTCCATCTTTGCCTGAATTGCTATTGGCAACGCTCCTTTAATGGGTTGCAAACTTCCATCAAGTGAAAGTTCTCCCATAATAATAAATTCTTCAATTCGTTCCGCTTTAATTTGTCCTGAAGCAGCTAAAATGCCTGTTGCTATTGGAAGATCATAAGAAGACCCTTCTTTCCTAATATCCGCCGGAGCCATATTGATGGTAATTTTTTTACCTGGTATTCTGTAACCAATATTTTTTAAGGCTGCTTCTATTCTCTGATGACTTTCTTTTACTGCATTATCGGGCAATCCTACCAGGAAAAAAGCCACACCTGTATCTATATTTACTTCTACTGTAATGGTTGTTGCATTAACTCCGTGAACACAGCCCCCAAAGGTTTTTACAAGCATAATTCAAATTTTTTGTAAATATAGAGTAAATTTTTTAATAGTACTCTTTTGCCCGTTAATCTTGTATTTTTACTTTTGATAAATCATTTTAAGTATTGAGAGGTTGTTTAAATATTATTGAACCCAAAGGGTTCACAGGTTTATAGAAAAATTGTTAACATTAATTAGTTCGACCTCTGCGAGGTCGTACACCTATCATTGTTTTTATATTTTATAAACCTATGATGCCTCTGGCATCCACACAAAGCCACCGCTATTTTTTTTAAATAAAAGTTTTATAAAAAAATAGATAATGTTCATTATAATCAAGGGTTTGTATATTAATTTAAAAATTTAAACAACCTCTGAAATCATTGTAAAATTAATAACTTTGTACTTAAATTGTTAAAATAATGAAACTTGTTTTTGCTACAAATAACATTCATAAAATAAAAGAAGTTCAAAATTTGGTTTCAAAAGAAATTGAAATTGTGAGCCTCGCAGATATTAATTGTGTTGAAGAAATACCTGAAACAGGCAGCACTATTGAATCTAACGCTTCGGAAAAAGCATTTTATGTTTACAATAAATATGGTATTAATTGTTTTGCCGATGATACCGGATTGGAAATAGACGCGCTGGATGGAAGACCAGGTGTGTATTCTGCAAGGTATGCCGGTGAAAGCTGTAATTTTGAAAATAACATTACTAAAGTACTTAGCGAAATGTCAGGTATAGAAAATCGTAAGGCTTGTTTCAGAACTGTTATTTCTCTTATAATTGCCGGAAAAGAAATTCAGTTTGAAGGAATTGTTGAAGGCGTAATATTAAATGAAAGGCATGGTGATAAAGGCTTTGGATACGATTCTGTTTTTAAGCCAAACGGGTATAATGAAACTTTTGCGGAAATGCCGTTAGAAATAAAAAACTCTATAAGTCATAGATATAGGGCTGTACAGAAACTCAAGGAATATTTATCACTTTTAAAAAGTACCTAAAGTGCCTGCAGCTTGCGGCTTGTAGCTTGCGACTTGTAGCTTTTTATATCGAAATCATTTTTTTTAATTTAGCGGCAGTGAGTTCTGTTGAATTGAATTTTTCCTGAAGCGCCTCAAAAGGAATAACAAATTTACAATCTTCACGAAAACGGCTACAGCCATAGGCGGAATTTCCTTTTAACATTTCACCTTTTCCACATTTCGGGCATTTTAAAACCTTTGTTTTTTTCTCTTTTTTATCACTTTTTTCTTGTATAAAATCAGGGGTGAAATTTTTGTTCAATTCTATATAACCACTTACATTAACATTGTTAAGAACAAAATCA
>JAAXXA010000579.1 GCA_013334735.1 Bacteroidota bacterium | reverse complement strand
CGATTTCATCGTAGTAAGCTCCATTGACTGTAAAAAGTATAGGAATATCATGGGTCTCAGGATTAACTCCTGTAAGTTCTTTAAAAGTCGGACCGTCAATTTCCGGCATCAAAAGGTCAATAATTATTATATCAGGTTTTTTGTTAAAAGCCAAGCCAAGCGCTTGTTTGGAAGTTATCGCCGAAAGTAATCTAAAATTGTTTTTGAACAAAAATTCGCTCAATTTATTAATCACTTCGAGATCATTGTCGGCAAGCAGTATTAAAGGGTATTTTTTATTTTTAAACATCTTGATAAAATTGATATCTAAAAATATTCAACTTTATCAACTAAATAAGAAAACCTCAAAGACAAAAAGAAGACAAAAATTATATTTTCAGAATAATACTGCAAAGGTTTTCATCTGAACGGGCATTCAGCTTTTGGCGCAAACGATATCGGGCTTTTTTTATAGCATCTTCACTTTGCAAATTAAAATTTGCAATCTCTTTGGTTGATAGGTTTAGCCTTAAATAAGCGCATAATTTAAGTTCATTTTTAGTAAGATTTGGAAAATGTTTAAGTAGATTTTCAAAAAAAGCGCCATGTATCTTAACAAATCTGGTTTCTATTTCATTCCAGTTCTCTTTTTCCCTTATATTATTAAAATTATGTATTATTGATGCAATTCTATCAACAGCAGCATGATCAGAGCTTTTAATCACTGAAATTATTTTATTGGTCATTTCAATTATTTCACTGCTGGTCTTTGAAATTTTAAGTGATACGCTAATAACTTCTTTTTTTACTTGTTCCAGTTCTTTTTCTATTTGTTCTTTTTCTTTATGCAGAAATCCTTTTTCTTTTAAATGTAACTGTTCCTGATCTTTTAGAAGTTTTTCCTGTAATTTTACTATTTTCAGATGAGCTGAAACCCTTGCCAAAAGTTCATATTTACTGAATGGTTTTATAATATAATCTACTGCCCCCGTTTGAAAACCTTTTACAATATCTTCTGTTTCGGTTTTTCCTGTAATGAAAATCACAGGTATATTTTCAGTTTCAGAATTAGATTTAAGTTGTTTACATACTTCCATTCCACTAATATCAGGCATAGAAATATCAAGTAGAATAAGATCGGGATTTTTTACTGTTGCTATTGCAATTGCCTGCTTTCCGGTACTTGCTGAAAATACTTTAAAGTGATTATCTGTAAGCAACCCACCTAAATAGCAAAGAGTGTCATAGTTGTCATCTACAATCAGTATTCTGGAATTTGTTATCAGATATGTTAACATGTTTATTTTTATTTTATTTAATTACTTCTGGTATTTATTTAAAAGTGATGGGAATTTATTGTAAACCTCGTACAATTGTCTGATATTGAATTTTTTTGAATAAAGTAAAACAGAATTACTCCATTCCAAAATATCGAAAAAATTGTTTTTAGCAGCAAAATCTTTGGCGTTTAATGCAAATTCTTCAATTTCATCATTGCTTAAAAGAATTGCAGTTTCTTTCCAGCGTGGATAAAGTATATTAAATATGAAATCAAGATGCTCAGAATTTATTTCCAAAGAAGGGGTAGTACTTTCACTTGCAGGCAAATCACTTTCATCTGTTTCTGTATAAGGAATAAATTTCTTTAATTCATTTACAAGATCGTTTTTCGAAAATGGTTTTAACAATAAGCTGTTGAAAGTATTTTGCAACTTTTCAATTGTATTACCTATTGCTCCTGCTGTTAATGCTATTATCGGTATATCATTAATCAAATGATTATCTCTAATATTCTTAAAGGTTTCATACCCGTCCATCACCGGCATCTGAATATCCATAAAAATAAGATCAGGATGATAATTTTTGAGAATTTCAATAGCCTCGGCTCCATTCACAGCCTCTTTAGTTTCAAAATTAAAAGAAATTAAAAAAGTTTTTATTACTGTTCTATTGTTCTCATTATCCTCAACGATAAGAACAGAAGCTTTTTTAAAACAAACTTTTTTAAGAGGCTCGATTTTTAAATTACTTGTGTTTGCTAAACGTTTGGATCGTTCTACATTGCTCAATTTTAAGGTAAAAATACTGCCTTTTTTTGCTTCGCTTTCAAAAGAAATGCTTCCATTCATAAGTTCTGCAAGCCTTTTGGAGATACTTAGCCCTAAACCCGTACCTCCAAATACACGATTATCTTGTTCTGGATCCTGTTGAAAAGGAGTAAAAACCTTATCTTGTTGTTCGAAAGCTATTCCAATTCCGGTATCCAGCACCTTAATCATTATATTGTCATGGTCTTTATCTGAAGGACTATTAATCAATTGTATTTCTATTTTCCCTTCAAAAGTAAATTTTAAGGAATTGCCAATCAGGTTAAGAAGAATTTGCCTTAAACGGGCTTCATCAAGTATAAAATATCGGTGAATGAGTGAATTTGAGTTAACTATTATTTGTATACCCTTATCTTTTGCCGTGAATGCAAATAGCTGAGTTATTTCATCGCATAATTCAACTATATCAACATGTTCATTAAGTATTACAAGTTTTTTTGCTTCAATTTTTGAAAGGTCTAAAATATCGCTGATAATTCCCTGCAAACTTTTGCCTCCTGAAATAATTCCTGAAATATATTGCTTGTAATCTTCGTTTGTGTTTTTTTCCAGTAGTAATTCCGAAA
>JAAXXA010000578.1 GCA_013334735.1 Bacteroidota bacterium | reverse complement strand
ACAGGCATAAGTGTTGAAAGCTTTCTTTCGGGTATATTTGACGCAAGAGCAAGTCTTACAGCTTCACATAGACGTTTCAATGATGATGCACCTGTTGTTTCTTTGGAAATCCCTGGAAGTACAAAAAATTTTAAATTTGTAGTTCAACTTTGCTCATGGCTTACTGATTTGGGATCTGTTACTGATCAAATACTTTACAATCACCCAAATCAACATTCAGGTTCCGACCCAGATTATAAAGGTTGGAAAAAAGGGTTTAAAATTCGTTTTCTTGTAAAATCATTTTTGGAAAAACATTCATTTGCATTGCAAGCAAAATCAATTGATGTTACAAAAATTGAAAAGCAGCAAAAGAAGGAAGAACAACTACCTTGTTATTTAAGAAGATTAAAACAAGTTAGTCCTATTAGTATTCATTGCGAACAAAATTCAGAAGAACTGCCCGAAGAAGTTCGTAATAAAATCTTTTTCCATTACCATCATTTTTGTGCCGTATTAGGTTGCCCTCATGCACCCATTGATGAAATAGCTAAACTTGTGAAAAATAAAAATTTATTAATCAATTTTTTTCCTCGTTTATCAAAAGGAACAAGTAAGAATCTTAAAAATATTTTCATAAATATTCAATTATCGTTTTTCCCTGACAAAGAAATACAGAAACACAAATTCATTGTTAAAAATTTAATAACAGATGAAACTTTTAAAAGTTTCTCTGGTCTTGACCAAGGTATTGCATATTTGTTTGCACCAGTATTGAATGGGAAAAGACATACTGGTTCTATGAAAAATATTATTAAAGATTCTATGGAAAAAGAACTGTTAATTATGACAATTGGAGAAGACTTTGATAGCCCATTGCTTATAATAAATATTTCAAATGATAGAGCTTATATTTGCTCATCCGTAGGAAATAAACTTAATCAAGAGTTGATTAATAAACACATTAAAACTAATAATCTTACTGTAAATATAGTGTAGTATGAATGAAATAAGTTTTTACGAAGAATTTTCAAAAAAATTCAGTCAATATCTTGTAACATATTTAGGTAAGGATTATAACGTATTTTATTGCTGTAACAACACATTGGACAATCTTATTTGTAATTTGGAAAAAGCTTGTAGCATAAAAATAAAGCCAGCAAATGTTTACATTCCAAAACTTAAACTTGATATTGTTTTTGCTATTTGTTGTGATAATAAAAAACCAAAATTGATATTAATTGAAGCAAAATATTTACATCAGCTTAGCTTGAAAGATTATTCGCAATTAGTAGGTTATTTACAAGTTGCCAAGACAATAGATTTAGGCTTGTTATTACTTATTCAAAAAGGAGCTTCTTCTAGTAAGTTATCAAATGATTTTCAAGAAATTGTTAGACTAAAAAAACTTCCAATGGACTGGATTGTTGACCTAAAACAATTTAATGAAAAACATAATTTCAAGACAGGAATTATAAGCTATGTTCCGAACAACGGTATTGATTGGCTTGACACTAAAGAGCTTTCGGGAATATCCTCTTTTGATGAACTTGTTGTACATTTAAAATAACGATAATGTCAACCTTAGCAGTCATACACATTTGCAAGCCACACCATCCGATACACAAGCCAAAGCTTACAAAAAAGTATGTCTGCCCAGCCGCACGGACAGAAAGACAATGCAGCAAAAATGGAGGACAAATATAAGATGGACAAACCAACCAGTTGCTAACAGCAAGGCTTTATTTCATGCCTCACAGATTTGGTAAATTCAAACAGAAGTGCTATTTTTGAGCATTATTTTGGTAGATATTGAAGTGCTATTAATGGCACGAAAATAAAGCCGCAACCGTTACCTGCAAGGTTTTTAGAACACTGTAAACATACATTCGGGTTGACTTAGGGACAGCATAATTTTCGGCAAAGCCGTATTTGCTATCGCTTCGCAAAATGCAAAAAAGCTGCACGTTTTTTCATTATTAATTTTGGTGTGCAGCACTTTTGCATTTTGCCCAACCGCTCAAGAATATTAACTTTGAAAATGTGGATAAACTAACTAAAGAACAACGAAAAAAAAATATGCAAGCCGTTAAAAGTAAGGGTTCTAAAATTGAATCGGCTTTAGCTAAAGGACTTTGGGCACTTGGACTCCGTTACAGAAAAAATGATAAAACAGTTTATGGCAAACCCGACCTGACTTTTAAAAAACATAAAATTGCTATATTTGTTGACGGAGAATTTTGGCATGGTAAAGACTGGCAATCCAAAAAACACGACCACAAAAGCAATCATGATTTTTGGTTCGCTAAAATCGAACGTAATATTGAACGAGATCGAGAAGTAAATGAAAAATTGTTGAAAGATGGTTGGAAAGTTTTAAGGTTTTGGGGGAAAGAAATTGAAAAAAAATTAGAACTTTGCATTAAAAAAATTGAAAAAGCAATAAATGATACTGAATGAAAAAATAAGTATAGACGAATTTGACGGTAAAAACTTTCAAATTAGGTTAATTGAACCAATTAGCCATCACAAAGCCGTCATTACTCACTATCTTCACAACATTGAAAACGGAGTTTCAAAGCATTATAAAAAAGATGCCATGAAGTTTCTTAAACAATATCTTCAATTCAAAGAAGAGGATGGGAATATTTCAATGGTTGCTGAAGATGCTTTACAACAG
>JAAXXA010000070.1 GCA_013334735.1 Bacteroidota bacterium | reverse complement strand
ATCGGAAGCATTGTATATTATTCAAAAGCATTAAAATTAAAACCTGATAATATTAATGCGTATTTTAACCGCGCAATTTGTTTTGACAAACTTGGTTTATACAAAAAATCTTTAGCTGATTACAAAAAAGTAATATCCTTACAACCCACTGCCGATGCATATTTGAACAGAGGACAAGTTTACGAACATGCAGGCAAGTACGAGCAGGCTATTTCCGATTACACCCAAGCAATTACTTTAAATCCTTCTTATGGATTATATATATACTTGAACAGGGCGAACTCTTACTTTCTGACGGGCAAATACGATGAGGCGATTGCCGATTTTAATAGTTTAATAGCTATGTATCCTAAGTATTCTAAAGTATATTACAAGCTAGGGGTTGTATATGATGAAATGCAAGAATATGAAAAAGCCATATTTGCATACAATCGTGCCATACTTATTGATTCTACATATTCTGACGCTTATTACAACAGAGGTTACGATTATGACGAACTTAATAAGCCTGCCCTTGCCTTAAATGATTTTTCAAAAGCAATTAAATTTGCCCCTGATGAAATTGATTCATATTTTAACAGAGCTTTGATTTATGAAGATATGGAACAATATGAAAATGCTATTGCAGATTATTCAAAAGTCATCAAATTAGATAAATATGCTGCTGATGCATATTTTAACCGAGGTTTGGCAAAAAAACAATTAGGCCGTCATGCCGAATCATGTAATGATATTGAAATAGCCGTTCAATTAGGCGATAATGAAGCTAAGAAGTATTTTAAAGAAAATTGTTTAAGATAAATTATACTCCACTGCGCAAAGACAACTGTTAAAAGTAACTGAATTAAAATATTCAATTATAATAACGGATTTATAACAGTTAGAGAGTTTTCAATTATTTGATTGTGTTGCAGGTCTTCAGTATAAAGAATTTTACAATTACATTCGAGAGCAGCAACAATAATAAGAGAATCGTAATAAGAAAATTTATCTTTATCAGCAATACGACATGCTTTTAACATCAATGTCCTCAAATTTTTAGAGTGTCCCAACGCTGAATATTGGAAAATGTATATATTTATCTTTTTCTTATAATTATAAAAACAAAAATATCTTTTTCATTTCACGCAACGACAATGTGGAGTGGAAGTGGCAGGAGGAAAAGCGTTAAGAGTTCCATCGTTCTCATTTATAGTGTACCAAGAATACACAAATCTATGGTCGAAGCCTGTACCACCGGATATGGTGCTTGTTAACTGCACTTGTGGGGTGGCTGTCCAAACGGGTAGCGTAATCCAACTCTGATTGCCCAACGTTCCGGTTGCATATTCAATCACTTCCTCCATATTTGGCATCCGCCAATAAGGAGAACCGCCTGTATTAAGAGCCATACAAGCTTGCCGGCAGACAGACCAAGCACAACCTGATACGCATTGATCCGCACTTATTTGAGAAATACAAGCTATACATGGACCTCCGGCAGCATCTACATAAGCTTTTGTTGCCGCATCAGAATCAGCAGTGGGTGAAGTAAGATTAGTTAAATGATTTGACCAAGCGGGAGCGGAAGTACCATTTGAAATTAAAATCTGTTGACTTGTGCCTGCTGCTGAGAAATTATAAGCTGAACCTGTTCCATAAGCAACAGCTCCGGCAGTTGGAGTTGCTGTTCCTGCAGTACCTCCATTTGCTATTGAAACCGGCGTTGAAAGAGATATCGCACCTGATCCAGTTATTGTTCCTCCACTTAATCCTGTTCCTGCAGTTATATCTGTAACTGTTCCTCCGGAATTAGCGTCAGCTTGCCAAGAGGGGCTTCCAAAAGCATCCGTTTTCCATACCATACTATTTTGCCCTGCGCCGGAGGCAACCACACCGGCACTTGTAGAAGAATTTGCTGAGACAGAAATTATAGGTGTTGTTCCTCCTGAAGATGAAATCGGCAAAGTTCCGGTAACGGAAGTTACAGCAGAGCCTGATATCAGTCGTACCCATTGTGTATGAGCGGCATCCCAGTAATAGAACCCCTGAGTACCACCTGTAAATGTTACTGTGTCGAAGACCAATAAACTATTTACCGGATTGGTGATTGGATTGGGCAAAGCAGTATCTACAAGCGCTACCCTAGGCACTCTCAGCCCTTGTGTATTACTGCTTACATCAAGTATTGCCGAGCTAACGGCAGTATCGCCTGTAAAGTTAATGGCTACACCCTGGGAAAAAGAGTGAAAAGTAAAAATAAGGCATAAGGCACAAGGGATAAGAGATAAGAGGCAAGTGAATAAAGTACATAAGATACTTCTTGTTATTTTATTTGTTTTCATGGTTTTTCGCTGATTCGTTATTATTTTATTCGTTTATTCGTTAAAAGTTCATATAGTTAAAAGTTGATCCTTCGGCTATAGAGGAACCAATGCATCCGCCACAGGCGGATGCATAAGAGTGTCTAACTTGCAGCTTGTAACTTCTCACTTCTTTGCTTCCATATTTAACATTTGTTTTATTTTTTCAATATCTGCTTGTAGTGATTCAAATTTTGCACTGAATGTAGTATTTTGTACTTTCAAATTTTTGTTTTCGGCTTTCACATTGCCGACTGCCGACTGCAAATTTTTATTTTCCAACTTTAAACTATCAATCATTTTCTGTTGTTCTTTCATTGCTTCAATAAGAACGGGTGTTAACCTGGAATAATCAATAGTTTTGTATCCATCAGAATTTGTTGTAACTATCTCAGGATAAATTTTTTCTACATTCTGCGCAATAAGTCCGATCTGCATAGTTGAATCGAACTTTTGCTGAGGGAAATTATCAGTTCGCCAATAATAGTGTACCCCCTGCAATTTAACCACTTTTGTAAGGGCATCTGATAAAGGAACAATGTCTTTCTTATACCGCATATCAGAGCAAGCACCTATGGTGCCTGTATAACATATATTTCCTGCAACATAAAGCTTTGAAGTAGGATTCGTCGTTCCGATGCCAACATTGCCACCATCAGGATTTAGCAACAAACTTTCAACAGCACCACCGTTAGCCATTGAATACAGAGTTGGTTTTGAGTAAAGGTCGCCCGTAAGTTGAAGCATGCCGTTAGCGCCTGAAATCCGCGTTGTCCCTGCAGCATGAAATTTTACTTGAGGGCTTACAGTTCCGATGCCAACATTGCCAACGGAAGAAACATAAATATTTTTTTGGTTTACAAAAGAATTTTGATATTCCGCTCTTTGTAAATAATTTTGTTTTACTTCTTCAGCCGACAAGACCCTTTTGTAAATATTGACTTCATCAAGGCTTCCGTTCAAATATGTGTTTAAATATCCCAGACGCATATTTGATTGCGCATTTACGGTTGCAGGAATCGTACCTCCCTGTCCTCCATTACTTAAAACTCCATTGATGTACCAATTAAGAGTTTGTCCATTTTTTACAACCACAACGTAATTCCAAGCTCCTGAAATTAATGTTCCTGAATATCGGTAATTACCCCAGCTATTTAGGAATAATATAATTCGATCCCCTGCAGTTCCGCCCCTTAGTATAATATTTCCATTATCTTCAGAAATAATATCCTGATAATTATTAAAATTGGTTTCTTTTATCCAGAAAGAAATTGAAAAATCACTTGACCCAAATTGTAAACTAGATGCACTTCCTAAATCGACATAATCATTTGAACCGTCAAAGTTTAAAGCACCACCTCCGTTAAAACCACCCGAAGAAGTGGCAGTTGCCCCATTATTAGTTCCGTGATTATTAAAACAGGAAGCATCCAGAATTTTTTCACTTCCGGCAGAGCCTACCAAATTATTAGAATTAAAATTCATTCCTAAAACAAGTCCTTCATCTGAAACTTCATAAATGCTTTTTGTATTTACAAAACCATTTACATCTAATTCATAGGCAGGTGTTGTAGTTCCGATGCCGACGTTGCCATTTGCCTGAATTGTCATTTTGGTATTTTGTCTATTAACATAATTATAGGCTATATCACCAGCCGTAACTGAACCACTTTTTAAAACAAAATCTATACCCGTCGTATAACCTTGTAAATAAATACCAGCAAATCCAACTGTACTATGAGTATTGGCTACAATAATTTGATTAGAAGCAGTAATATCCACCTTACCATTAAGTCCTAGCCAAACTTGCTGACCAGATTGAGTACTTCCTAAAAAATCATAAGACTGCAATTTTAAATTTATCCCATTGCTATTGTTAATATGTAATTGTTCTTCCGGCAATATTGTTCCGATACCGACATTTCCGTCATCTTTGAAAGTGACTCGCGCATTCCATCCGGTTGCATGTCCCGGACCAAAATCAAGCCTGTCACTATAATGCACTATGTTGTAACCATACGTTGGGCCACTTGCATTGTTAAACTCAATTGCGGAATTATCTCCAGATGATGTAAGTCCCAGAGTATTCCAAGAAGCGCCAGAGTTTATTTCTAATTTATATCCCGGTATTGTCGTCCCGATACCGACATTGCCCAATGAGTCAATAATCATTCTATTGGTACTATTAGTTCGGAAGCCAAGGGAAAAATTATCGGTGGTACCTATAAAATTAGTTCCCGAATTTGTTCCTATGTTGCCTGTTAATTGCCAATTAGCGCCTGTTGCAAGTCTTACCCATTTATCAGGAGTTGCAGTTGTATCCCAGTAATAATATCCTGCTGTCGTAATATCTCCTGCGGGTAAGGAATCAAATACTAATAAACTATTTACAGGATTTTGTACGGTTGTAACATCTGTTGTACTTAACAATTTTACTCTCGGTATCCGCATTCCCTGATTGGTGGAGCTTACATCTAACATTGCAGAATTATCAGCAGCGGCGCCTGTGGAGTTGATAGCTGCACCCTGGGAAAAGGAGTTGAAAGTGAAAAGTAAAAAAACAAAGCACAAGGCATAAGGCACAAGGGATAAGAGGCAAGTGTATAAAATACATACGATACTTCTTGTTATTTTATTTGTTTTCATGGTTATATGGCTAATGGTTAATGGTTTTTCGTTAATTCGTTATTTGCTAATAGTCTAATAGTTTTTTCTCTCTTACAAAACTTTAATGAACTCTGTCAGAACTTATACAACGCTTTTCACTTTTCACTTAAAATATCTACTTCTTTGCTTCCATATCTATGCGTTGTTTTATTTTTTAATTAAACCCTGAATTATAGTTTTTAATTCTTCAATTTGCTTATGTTGTTCATCAATCATTTTTTGCTGTTCTTTCATACCTTCCACTAAAAGAGGAGTTAAGCGATCATACTTTACATATTTATACCCATCAAATTCATAAACAAGTTCAGGCATAACCTTTTCCGCTTCCTGAGCTATAAGACCAACATCCTTACTTTCTGAGAAAAACATATCAGGATATTCGTTCGTGCGCCAATTGAATTGCACACCGCGAAGTAGTGCGATTGTTTGTAAGGGACTTTCTATTTCTGTTATATCTTTTTTCCAGCGCTGATCAGAACAGCCGGTGCAACCGCCAGATGTATAAAGAGTGCCTGCAACATTCAGCTTGTAACTACCAGGACTTGCAGTCCCAACCCCCACATTGCCCCCATTTGGATTTAATGCAAGCGTTGATTCGGCGCCCAAAGGAGCAGAATAAGCCTGAATAGATTGAGAAGTACCATCAGTACGTATTCCCTGATTAGTACCAGTACCTTGAACAAAAACATTTCCATTTAATCCTGAAAGATAAAGCCAATCAGTGGTTTTAATTATATTACCTGTTAACTTGATAGTTCCTGCAATATCCAATTTTTGAGCAGGAGAAGTCGTTCCAATGCCGACATTGCCAACATTATCTATTGAAACCCGCGTACCAAGAACTGAATTATATGCGGTTTGAAAATCTAATCTTGAGTCTTCCCCACCAACAGTTGCATCAATAAGGACAGGCAATATTCTTCCTACATCAGGATAGTCAGATCCATCATTGATTTCAGAAAAGTATAACGTATTCATCTTACCGCTACCTGCCCAAATTTCCAGTTTTTTATCGGGGCTTGTGGTTCCGATGCCAATATTGCCTGTATTTGAAATATCCAATGCTTCAGTAAAACCAGTGCTATTGTCGTTTTTAACATAAACGGCAAGTTTTCCGCCTCGATTGTTAGCTGTTGCTCCTGATGAAAGTCCCCTTATTAAAACCAGACGCTTTTCGGTGCTGGTCGTACCAAGATTCAATATATTAATATCGCCATAGGCAACACCGTCAGCGTCTGCCGTTGTAGCGCCAGCTTGCACCGCTCCGGTGCCGCCAGAACCTGCTACAAGCAAAGTGTTACCACCATAGCCTATTGGATTGGCATTAGTGTAACTTCCAATATTTACATTGCCATTCACCTCAAGCTTGTCATTCGGGCTCGTCGTCCCGATGCCTATATTGCCGTTGTTATCTATAATCATTCGTGCCGTTCCATTTAAAGTTGTTTTATTTGCAGCAGTATAGAATATATGGCTTGTAGCTGCATTTAAAATCCCTGATCCTCCGCCATAATTTATTTCATTTGAATTGCTCAATCCTCTAATATCAAATGCCAGGAAATCAACATCAGTATTAGTATATTGACGACCAACAATCCTACCTAGTTTTAAAGTTGCATCTGTTGTACAATCAGATAAACGCAAACTACCGCTAGTACTTCCAATCACATCCAACTTAACTCCGGGATTTGTTGTGCCGATGCCAATGTTACCATTACCTAAAATTGATAAAGCATTTACAGGAGTTCCAGATGTTTTCATTCTAAACTGAGTAATAGCGGCATCGCTGTTATATGTGTTGTCAAAAATAAAGGCTGTTTCTCCTCCAGAATTGTAATCTAATCTTCCACACCAATTATCATTATCACCAAATCTAATCGAACCACTGCCTCCACTACCATAAGAACCAACTACTGAATAACCGGAAAACATAGCTTGAACTCCTACCGGATTGAAAATTGATAATTTATATGTCGGGCTTGTTGCCCCAATGCCGACATTTCCACCTGATGTAATCCTCGCCCACTCCGTGTTATTAGTTTTGAAAACAAAATCTTTATTATCGGTTGTGCCAATGAAGTTTGTTTCAGCTGTTGTTCCTGCATTACCTGTTAATTGCCAGTTAGCACCTGTTGCAAGTTTTGTCCAATGATCTGGAGTTGCAGTTGTATCCCAGTAATAATATCCTGCAACTGTTATATCGCCTGCTGGTAAGGAATCATATACCAACAAACTATTTACAGGATTTTGTATGGTTGTTAAATCTGTTGTACTTAATAATTTTACTCTCGGTATTCGTATTCCCTGATTAGTAGAGCTTATATCAAGCATTGCCGAGTTATCAGCAGCGGCGCCTGTGGAGTTGATAGCTGCACCTCCGTTCTGGGAGTGAGAGTTGAAAGTTGAAAGTAAAAAGTTGAAAGTTAAAATAAGGCACAAGGCATAAGGCACATGGCACAAAGGATATGTTTTTTTTGTTTTCATTGTTATTTGGTTATTCGTTAATATGTTTAAGTTTTGTATAGTTGACCCTTCGGTTACACTCAGGGGAACCAAAGCATCCACCACAGGCGGAGACATAATGGTGTTTTACTTGTAGCTTGCGCCTTGCAGCTTATGGCTTGTAACTTTTCACTTCTTTGCTTCCATATCTAACATTTGTTTTATTTTTTCAATTTCTGCTTGTTGTGAATCAAATTTTGTCTGTTGTATTTCGATCTTTGCCTGCATCGATTCAAATTTATTACTGAATGAAGTGTTCTGCGCTTTCAATTGATTATTTTCTAATTTTATACTATCAATCATTTTCTGTTGTTCCTTGATGGCTTCAACAAGGATTGATGTTAGGCGGGAGTAATCAAGCGATTTGTATCCATCTTTATCTGTAAACACTACTTCTGGATATACTTTCTCTAATTCCTGTGCAATAAATCCGATTTGATTACCTTCTGTGAATTGCTTTTCAGGAAATTCATCTTTCTTCCATTTGTAATTTACTCCTCGCAATTGTAAAACATTGGCAAGAGAATTAGTTAAAGTGGTTATGTCTTTTTTATAACGGATATCCGAAGAACAGGTAATGGATTGCGACCCCGTTATAGTACCTGAAGCTCTAATGGTTCCGGTAACTTTTACATTGCCACACACTTCTAATTTTTCGGAAGGCGTTGTTGTCCCGATGCCAACATTACCGCTCTTATCGATAGTCACTCTTGTTAGTGTTGAAGTTTGCAAAAAAATGTTTCCATTTGTACCAGTAGGATACCTGTTAACAATATACATGTTCCCTGCGCCATCGAAAGGAATAATATAGCCAGATGCCGTAGTGCTTCCAAGCGCCCCATTATCTGTAATAGACCCTATTTTACTTCCATAACTTACTTGTATATTACCAACAACATGTAGAGCATCTTGAGATGTATTCGTTCCGATACCAAGCTTACCACTGAAGTAGTTATAAGTTTCTCCTGTGCTATAAACGCCGTATTTTGTAAAACCGCTGCCTGCATTACTTAAATTTGTATAATATCCAAAAGCGCTACCATCTCCGGTTCCTCGGGGGATAGAAACAACTCCAACAACATTAGTTCCTCCTTCAACGCCACCATTAACATCTGACCAAAGACCTATATAACCACCGAAGCCACTATACCATTCCGACTGAGAAACGGGGATGTCGGCGGAATAACCATATCCTGACATTATACCAATACCGAGAGTTCTGGGATATAATACACCGGTAGTTGTGAAATCGTTTGTTATGCCTCCTGAAGCGCAATTTTTAATAACATTTAAACCTGTACTCCCACCACCTTTAATTTCCAAGGCGTGCGTTGGTGTATTTGTTCTGATGCCGATGTTACCATTTCCCAAAATAGTCATTCTTTGTACCATTACCCCATCGTCAGTAGTATTGTTAACAGCAGTGATGTTAATAGTTGCACCTGAACCTGTTCCGCCAGTGGTTGCCTTCCCTGTTCCTGTAGAGTAACCCGTTCCCACCCAAGTAGGAGTTGTGTTTAAAGATTGAATTACTCCGGCATTAACAGTGGCTACTGTAACCGCTCCCCCTGTTCCACCTGTTGTAATTGTCAAAATATCACCCACGGTATATCCGGTTCCTCCTAAAGTAGGTGTTGCGTCTACAGATATTATTTGTCCAATTGTTAGAGCAGGAGATGTCCAAAATTGAATATCGCCTGCTCCTGTTCCTGTAGATACTCCTGATTTGAGAATTAATGCGCCACCGTTTTTATTAGTCGCTCCCAAAGTAGCACCCCCTGCCTGAATAGTAAAAGTATTACCGGTAGTATTTGCTGTTGCATTCCTTTCCATCCAAATAGTTTGAGCAGCCGTGCCACTAAGGGATAATAAATTAGTTGGGGTAGTTGTCCCGATGCCAACATTTCCACTTGATGTAATCCTCGCCCACTCCGTGTTATTAGTTTTGAAAACAAAATCTTTATTATCGATTGTGCCAATAAAGTTTGTTCCTGCTGTTGTTCCTGCATTACCTGTTAACTGCCAGTTTGCGCCTGTTGCAAGTCTTACCCATTTATCAGGAATTGCAGTTGTATCCCAGAAATAATATCCTGCAACTGTTATATCGCCTGCTGGTAAGGAATCATATACCATACAAAATCCTGTAAATAGTTTGTTGGTATATG
>JAAXXA010000069.1 GCA_013334735.1 Bacteroidota bacterium | reverse complement strand
GTAAGCAATGTGGAATTTTTAACTTTTGCTGCAATTTGCTCCCCAAACATCAAGTCATTTAATGCTATTTGAGCGATACCTGCGCATATTTGCTTTTTAAAGTTTTCGTGGTTACCATCGTAATAAAGAAATACTTTCGACCCCACTATATGGGTAATTCCTCCGGTATTATACTGTTCGTCGCTTAAAAGCCCAATATTGCTTTCTTTAAGATCAGATAACCTGTTATATATGATAAATTGTATTTTGTTTTCCAGATTATAATTAAGTTTTTTCTCAATTATCGAGATGTTTTCTTTTGCATATTTTGCAGTAAAAATTGCAAGATTTTTTCCTCCTAAATAAAAATAAGTATCAAAATTATCGAAACGGTAAAATGTCCAGAATTTATCGGAATATTGTACACGATTTTTACCAAAAGAAAGTTGAGATCCATTGTAGAATTGACAGAATAATGATTGCGAACAGCTTATAAAAAACAGCAATAGCAAAGCTTTATTAAAAACTCTATTCTTTACAATATTCTGCTTTTTACTTTTAATATTCATAACTATTCTTTAATCGCTAAAATCCTCAAATATTATATCGCTAAGTTACATATATTTTTAAAACAAATTTCAGATTAATCTGAACAATATTAATACTTTTGTTTTTGTACAAAATCCAACTTAAAAAAAACAATTACTTTGCATAGTAAATGAAATTAAAATACTTATCGGATACAAACTTTAGGCACTGATTATACTGCAAACGGGATAAATTTCCGCACTATAAGTCAGCAATCTTCAGTCGGCAATATTTGCTGATTGTTTATTGCTGACTGCCAACTTATATTATGAGACATTTTATTCCATGCAAAGTATAGTTACCAATATTTTAACTTTACAACTTTACAAACTTTATAACTTTATGAACTTTACAAACTTTATAACTTTACAAACTTTATAACTTTAAAAACTTTATAACTTTAAAAACTCTATACTTCCTTATGATAACTATAAAAACATTTGTTTTCAATCCTTTTCAGGTAAACACTTATATTTTATACGACGAGACAAAAAAATGTATTATAATTGATCCTGCATGTATGGATAAATTCGAAGAAAACGAACTCTCGGAATTTATTGAAAAGCACAATTTACAACCTTTAAAAATATATAATACCCATACTCACCTTGATCATGTTGCAGGAAATAGATTTGTTGCTGAAAAATACCTGATTAATCTGGAAATTCATAAAAATTCTCATTATCTTTTACATTCTGCAATAACTGATGCACAAAGATTCGGTTTGGATTTGATTGAATCTGTCGAACCTTCAGCTTTTATTAGTGATGGAGATATTATAAAATTTGGAAGTTCAGAACTTGAAGTGCTTTATACTCCGGGTCATGCGGATGGAAGCGTTTGTTTTTATTCCAAAAATGACGAATTTGTTATTTCTGGAGACGTCCTTTTCAACGAAAGTATTGGAAGATCCGACTTACCTACAGGTAACCATAAACTTCTTGTTGACAGTATTAAATCAAAGCTCTTGGTTTTACCCGAAAAAACTGTTGTTTACCCCGGACACGGACCTGTTACGACTATTGGATATGAAAAAGAAAACAATCCATTTTTAACTTAAAGTTTAACAAAATGACTCCCGAAGAAATTAAAAAACTAAATAATGAATTCGCAAAACAATCACCTGATGTTGTTTTGCGATATTTTATTAAAAATTATAAAAATAAAATATGCCTCTCTTCCAGTTTAGGCGTCGAAGATCAAGTACTTACTCAAATGATTGTTTCCATTGATAAAAGCGTGAATATTTTCACTCTTGATACCGGTAGGTTATTTCCTGAAACATATAATTTAATTGATAAAACAAATAAGAAATATAACATTAATATTAAAATATTTTTTCCCGATAAGGAACGCGTTGAAGAAATGGTTAATACCAAAGGAATAAATCTATTTTATGAAAATCTTGAGAATCGAAAACTTTGTTGTTATATAAGAAAAATTGAACCTTTAAAACGCGCTTTTTCAAATCATGAAGTATGGATTTGCGGACTTAGAAGCGAACAGTCGGTTACGCGAATTGCCAATAAAATGATTGAATGGGACGAACAAAATAATTTAATAAAAATAAATCCTTTAATTAACTGGACAGAAAGCGAAATGTGGAACTACATAAGAAAATACGATATTCCATATAATGAATTACACGACAAAGGATTTCCGAGTATAGGCTGTCAACCTTGTACAAGAGCTGTAGAATCAGGTAAAGAAATCCGTTCAGGCAGATGGTGGTGGGAAAAACCCGAGAATAAAGAATGCGGCTTACACAACAGACCCAAAAAGTGAAATTATAAAATCATTCCCGCACCTACAGTTTCATTAGTATTTTCGTCAATTAAAATTAAACTTCCTGTAATGCGGTTTCGGGTATATGGATCGAAAATAAGAGGCTTGGATGTTTTTATTTTTATTTTAGCAATATCATTTAATCCAATATGTTTGTCTTCGATATTTTTTTCAATATTATTTATATCCATTTTAAAAACTATATCTGTAATAACACATCTCACATCTTTAGTATTATGCTTAACCCAATATTTTCCACCGGAAATAAGAGGCTTCTCATTTAACCAGCAAACCATGAGTTCAATATTCTGATTCATTTGTGGCTGATTATTTTCTTTAACTATCATATCACCTCTACTTATATCAATGTCATCGGTAAGTGTGATGTTTACCGATTGTAAAACAAAAGCAGACTCAAGTTGCTTTCCATTTAATTCAATTGAATTGATCGTTGTTTTAATAACTGATGGCAGTACTAAAACATTGTCGCCTTTTTTAAATACGCCACCTGCTATTCTGCCTGCATATCCCCGGTAATCGTGATATTCGTCAGATTGAGGACGAATAATATATTGTACTGGAAAACGCGCATCGTTTATATCTTCATCCTTTTCAATCGGTATATTTTCGAGCAAACTTATCAATGTTTCATCATTATACCAAGGCATTTTATTTGATTTCCCGACAACATTATCGCCATTTTTAGCGCTAATGGGAATAAAGCATACATCACTTATTTCAAGTTTTTTTGAAAATTCATGAAACTGAAATTTTATCTTTTCAAAAACATCCTGATTAAAATCAACCAAATCCATTTTATTTACGCAAAGTATAAGATGCGGTATTCTCAGTAATGAAGCTATGTAAGCGTGTCTGTGAGTTTGTTCGATAACACCAAGACGGGCATCTACTAGTATTAAAGCAACATTTGCAGTAGAAGCGCCCGTTACCATATTTCTTGTATATTGAATATGACCGGGAGTATCGGCAATAATAAATTTTCTTTTTGGTGTTGCAAAATATCTGTATGCAACATCAATAGTGATCCCTTGTTCTCTCTCTGCTCTTAAACCATCTGTTAGCAAGGCAAGGTTCAGGTGTTCTTCGCCTCTTCTGTTACTTGCTTCTTCAATAGCCTCAAGCTGATCTTCAAAAATCGCTTTACTATCATACAATAATCTTCCTATTAATGTACTCTTACCATCGTCAACACTACCGGCAGTAGTAAATCGTAACAACTCCATATTCAAATACCCTGATTGCTTATCAATTAATTCAGAATTCATTTTTGCGTCCTCATTCATTTTTTATTAAAAATATCCTTCCTTTTTTCTGTCTTCCATCGCTGCATCGGAGCGTTTGTCATCCCATCGCCCGCCTCGTTCTGTTACTCTAGATATTGCAACTTCTTTAATAATTTCTTCAATAGTATATGCAGGCGATTCAACGGCTCCCGTACATGTCATATCTCCTATTGTTCTGAAACGGATTTTTTTTGTTATAATTTCATCGCTTTCTTTTAAAGGAATATAAGGGCAATTTGCAAGCAAAACTCCATCGCGTTTTATTAATTCCCTTTCATGTGTAAAATACAAACTTGGCATTTCAATGTTTTCTGAATATATGTATTGCCATATATCCATTTCCGTCCAGTTGCTAAGTGGAAAAACTCTGAAATGCTCACCCATTCTTTTTTTTCCGTTAAAAATGTTCCAAAGTTCAGGTCGTTGATTTTTAGGATCCCATTGACCAAAATCATCGCGGTGTGAAAAAAAACGCTCTTTAGCTCTTGCTTTCTCTTCGTCTCTTCTTCCGCCACCCATTGCAGCATCGAATTTGAATTCTTCTATAGCATCAAGCAAAGTTATTGTTTGAAGTACATTCCTACTTGCATTATAACCTTTTTCTTCTACAGCTTTTCCTTTATCAATTGTATCCTGCACACACCTAACAATACATGTGGCGCCCGTTTGCTTCATCAGATTATCTCTATAATCAAGTGTTTCAATAAAATTATGCCCTGTATCAATATGCAAAAGAGGAAAAGGAACTTTTGCCGGAAAAAATGCTTTCCGCGCGATATGATACATTACTATCGAATCTTTTCCTCCGCTAAAAAGTAAAGCCGGTTTTTCAAATTGCGCGGCAACTTCGCGAATAATATATATTGATTCGGATTCTAACTCTTCTATGTGCTTTAATTTATGAATCATATTTTATTTTCAGTATTTTTTCAAAATTAGTATATATTATGAAAAAGAAAATAGTGATTTAGTAATTACTTTTTTTGTTAAACGTGAATTCCTTCTAAATGCCACCATCATCCTACCCCATCTAACGCTTTCCCATGCTCTTTCATGTAGAAAATATAAAAATATCTTACTAAAAACTTCAACGCCTCCTATAGATATAGCAACTTTTATTTTTCCTGTTAAAATCCATGAAATCATGATAGTATCCATTGTTCCTACTATCCGCCACGAAATTGCTTTAATTATACTTTTTAAAGGACGATCCCTTATATTAGTTTTTTCAATAGGTCTTTTTGATTTTTTTCTTTCAAATATTTTTGATATAAACATATTATCACATATTTTCTATAGGATTAGTAGGCAAAGATAAAACAAATTTTTTATATTATGAAAAAATACATGTTCTACTGTTGATTTTATTGTTTATCGTAATATATTCTTACGCGGTGTTTAGAAAGACAATTATATTAAGAAACTGTTTTGAATTTTCATATTACATAAGTTTTAATACCAATCTTTAAAAGTTACTCGGAGCTGTCCACCTTCCTCAGGAGCGGAGCATCTCGAAGGACAGGATGTGTCGAAAAGCAACTATTTGGTCATTCTAAAAACTTTGAAAAATTCAAAACAGTTTCTGATTTTATAAAGCTCCGGGGGTTATCATAATTAATGATATTTCAAAAAAACAAATATCCTGCACCTACTAATATCGAGGGTAAAGACAATATACTCCGTTAGGAGTAAACTGTTTATAAAAAAAATATACCTAAGTTTTTAAGCTCCGTTAGGAGCGATCTGTAAATTCAAAAAACAAAATTTATTAAAGTCTCTCAGGTTAAATATTTTTTATAAAATCCTCAGCTTTCTCTAAAGCCCTATCTATTCCTTCAATATTCTTTCCTCCTGCTGTTGCGAAAAAAGGCTGACCTCCGCCCCCACCCTGTATTTCTTTTGCAAGTTCGCGAACAATTTTGCTGGCATCCAAACTTTTTTCAGAAACAAGATTTTCGGAAATCATCACAGCAAGTCCGGGTTTTCCCTCGTTAACACTTGCAAGTACTAAAAACAAATTTTCAATATCATTTTTCAGAAAGTATGCAAGGTCTTTTACACCATTAGCATCAAGTTCAACCTTTTCGGCAATAAAATTTATCCCGTTTATTGTTTTCGCTTTAGCTTTAAGTTCATTTTTTAAACCAATTATTTTTTCTTTTTGAAATTCTTCAATTTGTTTTTGAAGACGATTGTTTTGTTCAATAAGCTGTGTAACCCCTTTTACAATATCTTTCGGATTATTTAAAGCTTCCTGAACATTAGCAATAATTTCAAGTTGTTCCTTCATAAACTGCTCTGCCTTAACTGCCGTAATTGCCTCTATTCTTCTTATTCCGGCAGCGATTGCGCTTTCGCTTATTATCTTGAAAAAACCAATTTGCCCTGTAGCCTTAGCATGTGTTCCCCCACATAGTTCCATAGAAAAATTCCTGTCAAAAGAAACAACCCTCACTTTATCGCCGTATTTTTCACCGAATAATGCAACAGCGCCCATTTTCTGAGCTTCTGCAATAGGGATATTTCTCATATCTTCCAAAACAATATTTTCCCTGATTTTTTCATTAACTATTGTTTCAACTTTTGCAATTTCATCATTTGTCATTTTTGAAAAATGTGCAAAATCAAATCTAAGTCTTTCATCGCTCACCATTGATCCTTTTTGTTCCACATGCGTTCCTAATACAATTTTTAATGCAGCATGCAAAAGGTGTGTTGCAGAGTGATTGTTTTCAGTAAGAACACGCTTTTTATTATCTACAACAGCCTTAAATGTAGAAGCAATATCTTTTGGTAGTTTTTTAATAAAATGAATTGTCAGATTGTTTTCTTTTTTGGTATCATCAATAGATATTTTTTCGCTGTTAGCTTCTAAATATCCACGATCGCCAAGCTGTCCGCCCGATTCTGCATAAAAAGGAGTTTTATCAAGAACAATCTGGAAAAATTCTTTTTCTTTTACTTTGATCTTACGGTATTTTAAAATTTTAACTTCACAAGTAAGATTATCATATCCCACAAATTCCGTATCTTTTATAGCCTGCAGTTCAACCCAATCTTCTGTATCCACCACTGCTGCCTTACGGGAACGGTTTTTTTGTTCTTCCATACATTTATCAAAACCCTGCATATCCACATCCCAACTTTGCTCTTTAGCCATCAATTGCGTTAGATCAACGGGAAATCCGAAAGTGTCACAAAGTTCAAATGTAAAAATGCAATCTATAATTTTTTTATCCTTATTAGATTGTAAATAATTATCAAATTTTTGAATCCCAACTGAAAGTGTACGGAGAAAAGCAATTTCTTCCTCAGCAATAACCTTCCTTATTAAATCCTGCTGCGCTTTAAGTTCAGGAAACACTTCTCCCATCTGGTTAACAAGTACGCTAACAAGTTCATGAATAAAAGGTTCTTTTAAATTCAGATATGTATAACCATATCTTACGGCTCTTCTGAGAATGCGTCTTATAACATAGCCGGCTTTATTATTTGACGGAAGCTGTCCATCTGCAATAGCAAAGCTTATAGCCCGTATATGATCGGCTATTACACGCATAGCAATATCAGCTTTGGTGTCGTTGCCATATTTTTTCCCTGACAATTCGGCTATCTTATTAATTATAACCTGAAAGACATCGGTATCATAATTTGATTTTTTACCTTGTATCACCATGCAAAGTCTTTCAAAACCCATCCCTGTATCAACATGTTTAGCGGGTAAAGGAATCAGCTTGCCATCCGAAAGACGATTAAATTCTATAAAAACCAGATTCCATATTTCAATAACATGAGGATCGCCTTTATTTACTAGTGTTTTACCATCTGTTTTTTGCCTTTCGGAATTGCCGCGTATATCAACATGTATTTCGGAACAGGGACCACAAGGACCGGTATCACCCATTTCCCAGAAGTTGTCTTTTTTGGAACCATAGATAATACGGTCTTCGGAAATGTGTGTTTTCCAAAAATTCAAAGCTTCAGTATCTGCAGGTATTCCATCAGTTTTATCCCCTTCAAATACCGTAACGTACATTCTTGATTTATCAATTTTATATACATCTGTTAATAGTTCCCAAGCCCATTCTATTGCTTCTTTTTTAAAATAGTCTCCAAACGACCAGTTGCCAAGCATTTCGAACATTGTATGGTGATATGTATCATGCCCTACTTCCTCCAGATCATTATGCTTGCCGGAAACCCGCAGGCATTTTTGCGAATTAGCTACACGATTATACTTTGCAGGCGAATTACCAAGAAAAATATCTTTAAACTGATTCATTCCCGCATTGGTAAACATCAATGTTGGATCGTTCTTAACAACCATTGGAGAAGAAGGAACAATAGTGTGATTTTTTGACACAAAAAAATTTGTAAATGTTTTTCTTATTTCTGAAGAATTCATTTTTAGTAGTTTATTTAAAAATAAAAATATTAAATATAATTTGTTATTTAAAAAACTGATTTATAATTGCAAATGTTAACCTCATTAATTCACAAATTTTTTATTTTGGGCTAAAGCCCTTTGTTCATAGGAGTTTTGAATTACCACGACCTTAAGGTCGTGGTAACGCAAATACTCTCCATATAAGGACTTTAGTCCAATTTGTGAATTAATCAAGTCAAATATAAAAGTGTTAAATTAAAAAATCAAAAATATTTCAAATACTTGAATTATTGATGCTTTATTTAAAAATTGATTAACATTTTTTAAGACCGTCAACTTTGCAAAGTTAGATTATTTTGATAGTTTTGCATTTAAGGCATAAAAAAAATTAATTTTTTAAACTTTAAAATGTCTAAAAAAGGTAAAAAACACCATTATCATTTTAACACCAAATCGCTTACCTTCGAAAAAGTAAAGGTTTCGATAAAGGACAAGGTGAGCAAAGTCCTTTTTATCGGGGCTGCAGGGCTCGTTTTTTCTGCAATTGTTATGCTTTTTGCCTATAACTTTTTCAGTTCTCCTAAAGAAAAAATGTTGCAAAGAGAAATTGACCAATACAAGTTGCAGTACGAAGTTTTAAATGAACGGTTCGACAGGATTAACGCGGTATTAAGCGACATTGAAAACAGGGACGACAATATTTACCGTACAATTTTTGAAGCAGAACCTATTCCAAGCTCTGTTAGAGAAGCATCTTATGGTGGCGCCAATCGTTATGCAAAATTTGAAGGATTCGACAATTCTGAACTTATTATTAAAACCACAAAAAAACTTGATATTTTATCGCGCAAATTGTACGTTCAATCCAAATCTTACGACGAGGTGCTTGAACTTGCTAAAAGCAAAACCAAGATGATGTCGAGCATTCCGGCAATTGTTCCTATCCGTAACGGAGCCGGTAAAATATGTTCAGGATTCGGTTACAGACTTCATCCTATTTATAAAACTTTACAAATGCATCCCGGCATTGATATCATTTCACCGCGAGGTACGCCAATTTATGCCACGGGTGATGGAATTGTCCAAACTCCCGGAGGTGGTCGTCTTTCCGGATATGGTATTTGCGTTGTAATAAATCATGGTTATGGCTATCAAACCTTATATGGGCATATGAGCCGGAAATCAGTTAATGAAGGCGCAAAAGTAAAAAGAGGTCAACTTATTGGTTACGTTGGAAGTACAGGTATGTCAACAGCGCCTCATTTACATTACGAAGTATGGAAAAACGGAACAAAAATGAACCCTGTTAACTATTTTTACAACGACCTCTCCCCTGATGAATACCAAAAAGTTTTAGAATTGTCTTCTAAGGTTACGCAATCGTTATCTTAAGGGGCAACCTGGCAAGTTGACAAGGCATAAGGCATAAGATGTTTTTACAAATTTTACACCTAATTTATGCCTTGCTAATTATTCCTTTAAATATTTTTTAATAAGACAATTGCATTTTCCCCTTGACATAGCATAAAAAAACGCTAAAAAGTATGTAAAAATAATCATACTGATATGTGCGGTGAATTATGCGTACCGAAAAAGTTGCTATCACGATCCCACCTGATCTGCTTGCCGTCATAGACGACATCCGCATCAGGCG
>JAAXXA010000068.1 GCA_013334735.1 Bacteroidota bacterium | reverse complement strand
TATAGGTTGGCTTACAATGAAAATTAAAAGTCAAACCGATAAAGCTAAATCGGAGCAACAATTACGCGATCTCGAAACAGTTAAGAATAATTTTATTACAGAGCTTGATAAAGCTAAAAGTATTGCGGAAGACCGCTTCAATACTCTAAAGAACGATCATGACAATTTGCAGAATGAACTGCGTGAGGAAAGAGAAAAATCCTTATTCCTGAATAACCGCATATCAAAAGCCGAAACCGAATATAAAAATCTTCTTCAAAAGCTTAATGAGCAAAAGATTGAGATGGAAGATCTTCAGAAAAAATTTACTACCGAATTTGAAAATATAGCCAATAAAATTCTTAAAACACATTCGCTGGAGTTTACTCAGGTAAATATTAAAAATATTGGAGATATTCTTAACCCGCTAAAAGAAAAAATTGTTGATTTTGAAAAAAAAGTAGGAGAAGCTTACGACAAGGAATTGCGCGACAAAATTTCATTGCGTGAAGAAGTCAGGAAGCTGTACGAACTTAACAGCCGAGTTAGCGAAGAAGCCAACAACCTTACAAAAGCATTAAAAGGCGACAGTAAAAAGCAAGGTAACTGGGGCGAAATGGTCCTCGACAGAATTTTGGAACGCAGCGGACTTACAAAAGGTATTGAATACGAAACACAGGTAAGCTCTTCAAATGACGATGGGAAACGCGTGCAGCCTGATGTTGTGGTATTTTTACCGGATAAAAAACATATAATTATTGACTCTAAAGTTTCTTTGGTAGCTTACGAAAACCTTGTTAATGCTACAACTGACGAAGAAAAACAAACATTTATCCGCGACCATATATTGTCGGTGCGCAATCATATAAAAGGTTTGAGTGAGAAAAATTATCAATCTTCAAAAAATATGAACTCTCCCGATTTCGTGCTCATGTTTATACCTATTGAATCTTCTTTCGGAGTAGCAGTTCAGGCAGATCAGCAGCTATTCAATTTCGCATGGGAAAGTAAGATAGTTATTGTAAGTCCTTCCACCTTACTTGCAACTCTTATGACCATTTCATCTATTTGGAAACAGGAAAATCAAACTAAAAATGCTGTCGAAATTGCCCGTCAGAGCGGATTACTTTACGATAAATTTGTAAACTTTATTGGCGATTTAGAAAAAATTGGCAAAAGCATAAAAAATGTTGAAGAATTTTATGACGAAGCTATGAAAAAACTTTCTACCGGATCGGGAAATCTCGTTAACAGAGCCGAAAACATTCGTAAACTTGGAATTAAAACATCAAAACAAATTACCGAAAAATATTTAGACAATGCCGAAAATCAATTACCGGAAGACTTACTATGAAACAAGATATTAAGGACACCTCTAAAAGCCAAGTAATTCGTCATTGCGAGTGCAGCGAAGCAATCTGTTCATTAGGGAGATTGCTTCGGTCGTTCCTTCCTCGCAATGACGCTCTTGAAGTTTTTAGAAATACACTTGAATTTTCAATAATATTCTTTTTAATCATTCTGATTTCTTCTTGTCGTACAGGGCTTATTTCAACACAAAATTTAGCTTATCTGTACGATAAAGATATGCTCATGTTTACTCCCGAATATACTGTTTTTCATAAGAATGATACGGTATCGGTAATTTATTACAAATTTAATTCGGGAAATATTCTATATGTAAAATCGGACGATAACGGAAAATTTATTTCAAAATTTTCTCTTAAGGCAGAGCTTTACGAATCGTATAATATGAAACAAATTCTCGACAGTAACGCGGTTACATACTATGATGATGATCGCGAAAACAAAAGAGATTTGATTGGAAGTTTTGAAATTAATACAAAAATAAAAGGTTCAGCTCTGCTTAAATTAATTTTTACCGACATTAACAAACATGCTTCATTAGAATCATACATCGACATTTATCGCATAACACCATACAGCGAACAAAATTTTACTATGTTAAATGCTGATAGCCTTACGTTTTTCAAACCATGGATTTCGGATGAACAGCAATTCAGGATACTTTGTAATAATAAAAATGTTGATAAATTTATTGTGCGTTATTATAACAGAATATTTCCTGTTGCAACTCCCCCCTACTCTACGCAAAGTTTAGCAACTTTTAATTTTAAAGCCGACAGTATTTTTTCTGTCTCCGTTAACAATGGATATTCCGGTTTAATTAATTTTCCTAAAAAAGGGATTTATCATTTTCAAATCGATTCTTCAAAAAAAGAAGGATTTACAGTTTTAAGGTTTAATGAGGGTTTCCCAAATATTACAACTCCCTCTCAAATGTTTTTTCCATTAAAATATCTTACTTCAAGATCCGAATATGAAGATTTAATTGTAATGAAAAACCGGAAAGAAGCTGTTGATAAATTCTGGATGCTTGCCGCCGGAAATGCTGACAGGGCAAAGGAAATGATAAAACTTTATTACAACCGCATTCAGGATGCTAACGAATATTTCACATCTTATCTTGAGGGATGGAAAACAGACAAAGGTCTCATTTATATTATTTATGGTTCTCCTAATGTGGTGTATCGCGGGCAGGATATGGAAACATGGGTTTATGGAGAAGACAGGAATATGCTTTCAATTACTTTTAATTTTTATAAAATGGAAAATCCTTTTTCCAATAACGATTACAGCTTGTCAAGATCTCCTTTATATAAAGATGGGTGGTTTCAGGCTATTGAAAATTGGAGAAGATAATTTGTTATAATGAAAATATTTTACCACAAAAAAAAGGATTACGAAAGCTTGGGATCATTGTCATCATTAGCGTGGAAGCGTTTCAAAAAAGATGCGTTTGCAATGGGATCACTTGTATTAATAATTATTGCTACTATTACAGCAATTTTGGGATATCTTATAACCCCCGATTCCACTCCATATTCAAACGACCAACACCTTGAACTTGCCGCAAAAAAAATGGGATTTTCCGTAACCATGCTTAAAATAAGAAAAGGTCAGCTAAGCGATAACACGGGGGTTTTCAGGAAAATGATAAACGGAAAAAAAGGAGATTATACATTTATCCCAATATATTCATGGCGCTTTGAAGATTCATATTTAGTTACTGAAGACTGTACAGGCGATGAACCTAACGATGGTACGATAAGGAAATTTAATCTAGCTTCTGTTGTTTATCCTCTTCAGGCAGAAGAAAATCAAATTGTAAATAAAAATGGCATCCTTTATTTTACTGATATTTCAGGAATAAAAAATAATATCCCCCTATCGGAATTAAAAAATACTGTTGAAAAAGAAAATATTGTAAAAAAAACTTTTTTACTTGGAACCGACCGCTACGGCAGAGATATGTTGAGCCAACTTATTATAGGAGCAAGGGTTTCACTGTCGGTTGGTTTTATTTCGGTTATAATTTCACTTGTAATAGGCATCCTGCTTGGCGCGCTGGCAGGCTTTTTCAAAGGTTGGGTTGACAATCTGATAGTGTGGTTTATAAATGTTGTATGGTCCATTCCTACCCTACTTCTGGTAATTGCAATTACATTTGCTTTGGGAAAAGGCTTCTGGCAAGTGTTTGTAGCAGTGGGGCTAACTATGTGGGTTGATGTAGCCCGTGTAGTTAGGGGACAATTTATGAGCATCAGGGAAAAAGAATTTGTGGAAGCAGGAAAGGCTCTGGGGTTTGGAAATTTCAGAATTATTTTCAAACATATACTGCCAAATGTAATGAGTCCCGTAATAGTAATTTCTGCTGCAAATTTTGCTTCTGCAATATTGATTGAAGCAGGTTTAAGTTTTCTGGGAATAGGCGTTCAGCCTCCAATGCCATCGTGGGGAACAATTATAAAAGAGCATTATGCATATATTATCCTTAACTCACCGCACCTTGCAATTTTACCCGGTATCGCCATAATGCTTATTGTGCTTGCATTTATGCTTGTTGGAAATGGATTAAGAGATGCCCTTGATACAAGAAGTGTAAGCAGGTAATATATTTATGTATGATGTATGATGGCTATTGAACAGGCTGTCACAAAATTAATTGCCACGACCTTTGGTAGCTGAGCGGAGCCGAAGCTCAGGTCTTGGGTAAATAATGCAACACTGATTTAGGCTTTAGCCAAAATATTCAAAAATTAGCTTGATGTTGATGCTACATGTCAGGGATTATCAATATATTTTCACTATTACATTTTGTCATTTCGACATTAGAGAGAAATCTATTATATATCAATCAAAACTCAAATATAATCCCTATTGTAGGAGTGAAAAATAAAAATTCCGAAATATTTACAACAGGTATTCCATTAGAACCATCGCTTTTTAATGGCTTATTATCAGTTGTTTCAAATGCGGTATTATCAGCATTTCGTTTAAAGTTATAAGTTGGAGCAGTTTGATTTTTTGCTAATAAAACATTTTGAATATCAATAAAAAGTTCTAAAGTTTTATTTTTAAAATTTACTTTTTTATCAATCCTTAAATCAAGCTGGTTAAAGGGTTTCAAACGTATGTTATTTAATTGAGAATAATCCGGAATACCTGTCCCAAGACTGACATAATTTAATTGTGAAGCTGCCAAATCGTAAGGAGTATAAGGCGAACCGCCGGCAAACCGGTATTTTAATCCCATTTCCCAATTTCGATTAAACTTGTATCCGAAAAGCATTGAAAGTAGATGTTTGTTATCCCATGAAGATGGAATAAGTTTGTTATTTTTCCCTGCAAATTCGCTTCTTACAAAAGTATAGGAAACTACTGCAAAAACTTTTTTTGTCAGCTTTTTTTGTGAATATAATTCAAACCCATAAGCTCTGCCTTTTCCAATTGAATTTATTTTTTCGTTGCCAACAGGCGCAAAATCTGAACCAAGGTTGGCTATGGAAATTCCGCTTAAATCGCTGACGGGGTAGTTTCGATAATCTTTATAAAATCCTTCGAGGGTGAACCGTAAATCATCAGAAAACAAATATTGAAATCCCGCTACATAATGAATCGATTTTATATATTTTACATTTTTGTTTTTCAAAGTGTTGCTGCTGTCTCTATATCCTAAAGAAGTGTAAACAGGTAATTTAAAATAAGAGCCGACAGAAGAGCTTATCTGGAACTTATTTGTTAACTGATATGATAATGAAACACGCGGTGATAAGGTATTTATTGGATTGAATCCATTATCGGTAAATGAATTCATATCGCTTCTAACACCAAATGAAACACCTAACTTTTCATTATAAAAATGTTTGGATACCTGACCGAATAAACCAAATTTAAAAAAATCAAAAGCGGTATAGTACTTAATTTTTATTCCCGGCAAAATAATATTTCCTACGGAATCCGTTACATCGTTAGTTATTTTATTAAATACATCTGCATTAAATTTCACATATTGAGCCGATGCGCCTATGGAGTATTTCCAATGATTTAAAAATTTATGATAATCAAACCTGAATCTGTTTTCAATTTCCTGCGAATTAAATTTTAGCTGCCGAAAATTTTCATCATAATTTTTTCGGTCTTCAAATTTATCAATCTGGTTATTAAACATATTCCTGCTTGCCGAAAAATTCATATAACCCTTATTAATTAATCGTTTCAAAGCAAACCCATTTGTATAATTCCATTGATTTATAAAAGGTGTTGACCGTAATATATATTCATTGTCGGGAGTTGATTTTTTTGTAGAAGCAAAAGAAAATTCATCAATAGCCCCAACCCCTATAATAGTTAATGTTGTTTTGCTGTTTATCTTGTGTGTAACTTTGTATTGAAAATCCCAGTAATTAGGTCTTATAGGAAGATCAAGCAACTTAAATAAAACCTGCAAATAAGAACGTCGGACAGATGCTAAAAAATTTGTTTTTTTTGTTAAAGGACCTTCACAGGTAATTGCCGTTTCTGTCCCGCTTAACCTGAAATTTCCGCTAAATTTATCCTGATTTCCTTGTCGTTGCTTAATTTGAAAAACCGATGAAAGAGCATTATCATATCTGGCATCAAAAGCAGATGACGATAACTTTACATCTTCAATAAATGACACGTTAAGAATCCCGGCCGCTCCTCCCGAGCTACCTTGAGTTGCAAAATGATTTATTTGTGGAATTTCAATTCCATCCAGATAATAAACATTCTCGTTAGGCGCTCCGCCTCTTATTATAATGTCGTTTCTTGGTCCAGTTGAACCGCTGGTAGCGCTTGCTACTCCCGGTAAAGCCTGCACTACTTTTGAAATGTCAAAATTCCCACCCGGATTACTTTGAATTTCAGTAGTTGTTAAACTCTGAACCGAAAGAGGTGTAATTAAATCTGCAATTACAGCTGTTTTGTTTTTATCTATAGAAATATTTACAGCTTTTAATGTTTGCTCCTGTGATTCAATTTCAAAGTTTACAAAACGATAATTTCCTGAGGTTACAATAATATTATATTGAATACTTTGTTTATATCCGATGTATGATGTTTTAATATTATAACTACCTACCGGTATATTTTCAATTTTAAAATTTCCATCTTTATCTGTAGTGCTTCCCATTATTGTACCATCCACAATAACACTTGCGCCGATTAAAGCTTCCTGAGTTTCCTTATCTTTAACATTTCCTTTTACAACTCCTGTATTTTGACACAAAGAAATATTTGAAATAAAAAAAACTGAGAGAAGTAAAATAATATTTTTTTTCATTTTATTGTTTTTTTAAGTTTAATACCTCGAAGCTCTGCCCGTTGTTATTCTTAAATTTCTGAATTCTATCTTTTTAATATTCAATCTTGTTCAATTATTTAGTTTCCCTATCCACTTTTCACTTTTCACTTTTCACTCCGCCTGTGGCGGATCACCTTTTCCCAATCTTCAATCCCACCTTCAATAATTTTAAACATTGGATTCGGACTTATTTTTTTAACTCCCTTCAATTTAATATATAATCTTACGTCCCTGTTTTTAAGTTTAGCGAGCAAATGCTTGAATTCATAATCTATTTGTCCTTGAGTTACGGTTAAGTTTAATCGTGTGTTTATTTTTGTGAATTTATTAATATCAAAGTTAAAATGCCTGCTGACAGCTTCTTCAAAAACAGTATTCAAATATTTATTAATTGCATCAAAAGAACTTTCCGCTTTTTTAAAACGGTTAAGTTGAGGATGATTTATATATCCTTTTGTTTTACCTTCTAAAACATTTTTTGCCAAAAGAGTTTCGCGCCAAAGTGCAACAAGACCTTTCGAGTCTAAATATTTTGGATGTATTGACCATATCCTCATTTAACAACATTTTATGTTTTTTATCAATAATATATTCTCAACAAAGATAATGTAACTTAATTGATTTTCAAATTTCGTCATCCTGAGAAGCGAAGTGT
Source organism: Bacteroidota bacterium (assembly GCA_013334735.1). Lineage (GTDB taxonomy): Bacteria > Bacteroidota > Bacteroidia > Bacteroidales > CG2-30-32-10 > JAAXXA01. The sequence continues at coordinate 2,389 of JAAXXA010000068.1, read as the reverse complement.
CTCGAAGGATAGGAACGTGCCAAAGAGTGGCTATTCTCTGCACTTCGACCTCATAAATCTATTATTTCATAAAATTTGAAAAACGCAAATCTGTTTCTAATAATATTTTTATTTTATGATAAAATTTCATTATTTTTGTATTAATAATAAGTTAACTAACTTTTTCTCAATTATTATCATCTATAAATTAACTAATCTCCTTAAGCTATGAAAAAAACGACATTTTTTACATTATTGATTATTGCTGTTAAAATAGCCACAGCGCAAACATCCGATTGGAAAGTTTTCTGCAATGGAGAAAAAATAAACTCTATATCTCAGGATACAGTTAATATGCTTATCGGTACTGCCGGCGGAGGTTTGGTTATTATTAACAAAACTACTTTAAATCCTGTTTTTATTAAAAAAAGTGAAAATTCAATAACTTCAAATCAGGTTAATTTTGTTGCCGGTTCATTATATTCTGATAGAAAATGGGTTGCAACTAACAAAGGTCTCTCCTATTTTCTTCCTGACAGTAATAAATGGTTTATTTTTAATCACGATAATGTCCCTGAAATACCATTGAACAGAGTTACAAGTTTTGCATCAGGCAACTCAGATTTATTTGTAGTTTGCAATACTTATTTTGATGATTTCCAAAATTCTTACGTTTATGGCGGAATAGGAAGGTTTAATAGTAATACTAATAGTTGGTCTGTTTTCGATGGTTATCAACACACCATATTTCCCAGATGTATTGCTTTAACGCCCAACAAAGACATAGTCTTTACCGGTGGAGGATTTGGAAACGCAGCTCCAAGTGGCGGCGTTAGCATGTATAGATTAGCCGACAGTGCATATAGCCATATTTATACAGGAAATTCAGGGCTTCCTGATGATGATATAAATTGTATATACTTCGACAATTATAATTCTGCTGTTTTAATAGGAACAGAAAACGGACTTGCCCAGCATATAGGTTTGGATACTCTTGACGATCAAAATCACTGGACAGTTATGAATACCTCTAACTCCCATCTTCCCGATAATCATGTTACCTGTGTGGCAACTCAATATACTGTTACTCCTCAACATCAATATTGGTGGGTTGGTACAAGATTCGGAGGATTGCTGAAAGTTGACACTTATGATAATTCTTGGGCTGTATATGATACTTCCAATTCAAACATTGGCAGCAACAATATTACCAGCATTAGTATCGAATATGAAAACCCTGAAATTATATGGATAGGTACCGATAATGGTTTATTCCGTTTTGATCAAACTACTTTTAATAAAATTACAACTTCCGAATACCTTATCCCTTCTAATTGCATCAACGATATTGAATTTGACAACAATAATAATAAATGGATTGCAACCCTTAACGGATTAGCAAAATATAAATCGGACTGGACAATTTATAATCCGCAAAATTCGGGATTGAAATATACTTCGCCTTTTAGTCTTTATGCCCAAAATAATGACTTATGGATTGGCAGCAATAATATTACAGATGGTCCTTTATGCAAATATGATGGAACTAACTGGAACTATTTTCCTGCAATTAATTCAACCTATCCTTTTTTACATTCAGTACTTGATATAACTTCTGATAATGCAGGTGATTTATGGTTAGCCAGCGATTACGGAGTTTTAAAATATGTAAATTCATTTTTTGTAAACTGGAATGCTACAACAGGATATACTCCTATAATACCTTCTAACTATGTAAAATCAATATTATCTGACAATAACGATTCTATATGGATCGCGACAAATAGTGGTGTAGCTGTAAATTCAAATTACCCTTGGACTGTTTTAAATCCAACAAATTCACAAATACCTTCGTATGTAAATAACGCAATTATTCAGGACGACAGCAGCTTTTATTGGATAGCTACAGATAAAGGTCTTGCAAAATATGATAGACTGGATAATAACTGGACTTTATTTGATACCTCTTCCACAAATTTTCCTTCAATGACAGTTTATGATGTAGCTTACGAAGGAGATTCGTTAATATGGGTTGCTTCCCGTAAAGGAATTGCTTCACTTAACAGGCATACCGGATCATGGATAAATTATAATTCTGATAATTCAGAAATGCCGGAAGACATAATAAACAAAATTAAGGTTGACAATTATGGAAACAAATGGATTTGTACAAAAGAAGGCGGTTTAGTTGAATTTAAAAAAGGCGGAATTGCAACTTCAATAAAAAAATCAGATAACTTAATTACAAATAATGATATTCTTACATATCCGAATCCTGCAAATGAAAAACTTTTTGTCCGTTTCGGAAAATCAATTTCAGATAAAATAAATTTAAGAATATTGAATATTAACGGTCAAACTGTTTATAAATCAGCAAATATTGATAGTCGAAAAAATTCTGTTGTGGAAT
>JAAXXA010000577.1 GCA_013334735.1 Bacteroidota bacterium | reverse complement strand
AGTTCTTAACGGCGAAAGTTGGAGCGCTTGGACAAATTGGGTCTCTACTGTTTTTACAACTGTTGGTACAATTGACCTTTATTCAAATGGTACTACCGGTGGCGCTTTTGCTTATGTTGATACTTTTACTCCTACCGATCCGGCGGCTGTTTATACACCTGCCACAGTTGACTGGAACAACAGCAATGTTCAGGAAATTACGTTAACTGCAAACCGCTCTTTTACTTTTAACAATGGCAAGAATGGAGGTCTATATACGCTTTTTATAAATCAGGATGGTACAGGTGGCAAAACTATTACATGGCCCGCAAATGTTAAATGGGCTGGAGGCATAGCGCCGACATTGACTCCAACAGCCAGTGCGGTTGATCTTATAAAATTTGCATATAACGGAACTAATTATCTGGGAAATAGTATAACTTTAGATATTAAATAAAAAATAATCATAAACACTATAATAAACAAAATGAAAGCTAAAGTAATAATCAAAGCAATCACCGGCATATTTTTTATAGCCTTTTGCATATTGTTTTCTGTCTATTGTTCCGCCCAATCTTCCCTTAATACCGGCTTGCTTTCATATTGGAAACTTGACGAATCTAATGGAAATGTTGCTGATTCCAAAGGTTCAAATACCGGCACAAATTCCAACGTAACTTTTACTACCGGGAAAATAAATAATGGAGCAGTTTTTAATGGTTCTTCAGCATTAATATCTCATAGCGCTTCAGGATTTCCTACTGGTAATTCAGCAAGGTCAATCAACTTTTGGATGAAAAAAACTTCTGTTACTCAAGCAAGTATTTGGCAATATGGAACAGAAGGAAACGGATTGCTATGGGACGTTGTAATGATTAGCAATAAGATTAGAATAAATGGATATACAACTAATGCTATAGACTATTCAAATACCGAAATTCCTACAAATGTGTGGACTATGGTGTCAATTGTTTTTGATGGCGCCGGAAATATCGCTTATTACTTTAATGGCAGCCCTGATGGCACAACCACTATAGGAACTTTAAATACTTCCGCTAATAACGGTCAAATAGGATTAGATAATTATGGCAATGGTTATTATTCCGGCAGTCTGGATGAAATAGGTTTTTGGAACAGAACTTTGACAACAACAGAAATTACTCAACTATATAATTCAGGAAATGGTTTTGCTTATCCTTTTGCCTCAAATCCTACTGTTACAACGCAAACAGTTAGTAGTATTGCTGCCACAACTGCCACAGGGAATGGAACGGTATCATCTGATGGTGGAGCCACAATAACAGAACGAGGTATTTGTTGGAATACTTCAACCGGTCCTACAACTGCGAACAGCAAGGCAATTTCTTCAGGAACTACTGGAGCATTTACTGCATCATTAACAGATTTAAATGCCGGCAATCTTTATTACGTAAGAGCTTATGCAATAAATTCTATTGGTATAAGTTATGGAAATGAAATAAATTTTACTACTCTTTTCTCTCCCGCAACTGTGGACTGGAACAACAGCAATGTGCAGGAAATAACATTATCTGCCAATCGTTCCTTTACTTTTACCAATGGCAAAAGCGGTGGTGCTTACACACTCATTTTAAAACAGGATGCAACAGGTGGGCGAACAGTTATATGGCCCGCGAATATTGAGTGGGTGGACGCTGTAGCGCCAACATTATCAACCATTGCTAATGCTTTTGATATTGTAAAATTTGTATTTGAAGGAACAGATTACTTAGAAACAGGAAGATCATTAAATATTCATCATTAATAAAAACCAATCATGAAAAATAATAGTATAATTAAACTTTTAAAGGTAAAGACTATTATGGCAATTGTGTGTACTCTTGTTTTTATACTATGCTATAGCTGCAAATCGCAAGCTCAGGTATCTACTGCGATTGATTCATCTAAGCTCCGCCTTTCCTATAATTCCAAAACCGCTGTATTGGATAGCGGTAAACGCCAAACAGAGTTTCACGGCAAGTGGATCAACTATATGGACGAAACCAATACATGGAAAGAAATAGACCCATTGTTTGTTAAGACAACCAAAGGCTTTGAGATGAATGAAGCTCCTTTTAAAGTTCTCGCTCCTTTTTATGCAGATGAACCTGCTGTTTTCAATAACAACAATCGCTATGATGTTTTTACCAACGAAATTATTTATGATAAACCTTTAGAACAAACAATACAAGCGCTCGGAACAGCCCATGTAGCGGGTATAACGGAAACAGGAGACTTGGGTTGGGGAAAAGCCCAATATGTTGTTTATCCTGATGCCTATCCTGAAATTCATGCTGACTTAATATACTGGGTACATCAGGGTACAGCGCCCCGTTTGAGAAAGTTTATTCGTTTTAAACAAAAACTATTTGAGAATACCGATTTTCAATTTAGGGTAATTTACTCAGATGAAGTTGAAACACTAAACAATGGTGAAAATGTAACAGTAACCTTAAAAGGCATCAATAGTAAAAGGGGGAGTGGCTGGGACAATTTTTATATATGGGATTCCAAAGGCGGTTGGGCTGAGAGAAAACCTATTCGTTTTGATTTTGAAAAGCAGATTTTGGCATCAACTAATAATGTAACAACCGATCCTAATGAATATATTCTTACGAAGCACATAGAAGCAGAATACTTTAAAACTGCTGTACTGCCTGTGTTTACTG
>JAAXXA010000067.1 GCA_013334735.1 Bacteroidota bacterium | reverse complement strand
TCAGGATTTATTAACGGGATGAAAGCCAAAGATGCTATCAAAGCTGTGATTGAAGCTGTTGAAAAAATGGAAATCGGCTATGGTAAAGTAAATTATCGTTTACGGGATGCTATTTTCAGTCGTCAGCGATACTGGGGCGAACCGTTCCCGATTTATTACAAAGACGGTATCCCTTATCCATTGGGCGAATCAGAGCTTCCATTAGAATTACCTGATGTTGATAAATATTTACCCACCGAATCAGGCGAACCGCCACTTGCCCGAGCAAAAAACTGGAAAACAAAAGATGGTTATCCTCTAGAAACCAATACAATGCCCGGCTTTGCAGGAAGTAGCGCGTATTATCTTCGTTACATGGATTCAAAAAATAAGAATGAATTAGTTTCCAAAGAAGCCAATAAATACTGGGAAAACATTGACCTATACATCGGTGGCGCCGAACATGCTACCGGGCATCTTATTTATTCCCGTTTCTGGAATAAATTTTTATTCGACCTTGGTTTGGTTTGCAAAGAAGAGCCTTTTAAAAAGTTGATAAATCAGGGGATGATACAGGGAAGATCAAGTTTCGTTTATAGAATAAAAGATACTGATAAATTTGTTTCTTACAACTTACGTAAACAATATGAAACAACGCCGATTCATGTTGACGTAAATATCATAGATAATGATATTCTTGACCTTGAAGCTTTTAAATTATGGAGAAATGAATTGGCTAATGCAGAATTTATTTTGGAAGATGGAAAATATATTTGTGGTTCAGAGGTCGAAAAAATGTCTAAATCGCTTCATAATGTTATTAATCCTGACAGTTTAATTGAAAAATACGGAGCCGATACTTTACGTTTATATGAAATGTTCCTTGGTCCTCTTGAGCAGCACAAGCCTTGGGATACGCAAGGGATAGAAGGTGTATTTCGTTTTATGCGTAAGCTTTGGAAATTGTGCCACGATTTTGATAACAATTTCTCTGTATCAGATGAGCCGCCAACAAAGGAAGAATTGAAAGCCTTGCACAAAACTATTAAAAAAATTACTGAAGATATTGAACGATTTTCCTTTAATACTGGCGTGAGCACATTTATGATATGTGTTAATGAATTAACGGAATTAAAATGTAACAAGAAACAAATTATCGAACCTCTTGCAATCCTTATTTCACCTTATGCTCCTCATATTGCAGAGGAATTGTGGAGTTTGCTTGGCAATTCGGGAGGTATTTCTTATGCGGAATTTCCTCTTTTTAAAGAAGAATATCTTGTTGAAAACATTATTAAGTATGCAGTTTCTTTCAATGGGAAAATGCGCTTTACATTAGATTTGCCTAATGATATGCCTAATGCAGAAATAGAAAAAAGTGCGCTCGAACATAAAGATGCGCAAAAGTGGTTGGAAGGTAAGAAACCTAAAAAAGTTATTGTCGTTCCAAAGAAAATTGTAAACATAGTCTTATAAAGTAATAAAAGGGACTCGAATAAAAATTACGAATTATCAATTACGAATTACGTGACCAAGATAAAAATCATATTTTATCTTAAGTGATCCGTGTTATGTGCGTTCTATTATTTGGAATAATATTTGTTTTTTTTAAGCAAATTAAAAAATCAGAAATCATGAAAAAGCTAATTGTATTATCGTTTGTTCTATTTACAGGATTTTCCATTAATGCGCAATCCTTAACCCCAGCCAAAAACGAAGCTTTCAAAAGAGGTGAATATATCAGATATAGAGTTTTTTACGATGCGCTCCTTAGCGGAGAGGTAAATGCAGGTGAAGCAGAACTTGAAGTTAAAAACGAAACTAAAGTTATTGCAGGTCGTAATACATATCATATCGTGGGGCTTGGTCTTACAAAGGGAGTGTTTAATATATTTTTTAAAGTAGTGGACCGTTACGAAACTTATATTGATGAAGAAGCTCTGGTACCATGGGTATTTATCAGGCGTGTTAATGAAGGTGGGTATAAAATTATTCAGGATGTTACTTTTAACCAGTTTAAAAATACTGTAACTACAGTTGACGGAAAGAACAATACTACTAATACTTTGATTGTTAAAGAAAATATGCAGGATATTATTTCTGCAATATATTATGCTCGAACTTTAGATTTTACAAATGCAAAAATCGGACAGTCCTTTTCTATCCCTTTTACATTAGATGATTCGATTTATTCATCAAAAATTATATACGAAGGTAAGGAAATCAAAAAGATAAGTATGGGAACGTTTAACTGTCTTAAATTTAAACCAATGGTGGCGACAGGAACTGTATTTAGCGATCCTTATCCTATGACTCTGTGGGTTACTGATGATAAAAATCATATTCCTTTATTTGCTGAATCTGAAATCTTAGTAGGTTCTGTTAAACTTGAACTGATAAAGTATTCAGGGCTTGCAAATCCTCTTACTTCCAAAATAAAATAATTACAAATTACGAATTAACAATTACGAGAGTCCCGTAATTCGTAATTGACAATTCGTAATTAATTCAAAAATCGTTAAATAAATATTTTCATTGTGAATACAGATTATAAATATTGCAACAGCCTTACTTCGTATTCTCGTTTTAAAACAAGGGTAGTTCGTATTGGTAATGTGCCAATGGGTGGGTATTTCCCTATTCGTATCCAATCGATGACCAACACAAATACGATGGATACACTTGCCACAGTTGAGCAAACCATTCGACTGGTTGAAGCAGGTTGCGATTATGTTAGAATTACCGCGCAAGGACTTAAGGAAGCTGAAAATCTTGCAAAAATTAAAAAAGAACTTATTACCAGAGGTTATGAAATCCCTTTGATTGCTGATGTACATTTCAATCCTGAAGTTGCAGAGGTTGCCGCAAGAATTGTTGAAAAAGTACGAATTAATCCCGGAAATTATACCGATAAAAAAAGATTTGAAAAAAATGATTATTCTGATGTGGAATATGCAGAGGAAATAAACAAAATAAGAGACCGTATAAGCCCATTGATAAAGATATGTAAAGAGTACGGAACTGCTATTAGAATTGGCACAAATCACGGTTCTTTATCCGACAGAATAATAAGTCGTTATGGCGATACGCCAATGGGTATGGCAGAATCGGCTGTTGAATTTATCAGGATATGTGAAGATTTGGATTTTGGGAATATAGTGCTTTCAATGAAAGCCAGTAACATAAAGGTAATGATCGCTGCATGTCGCCTTTTGGTTCACAAAATGATGAAAGAAAATATGGATTATCCTTTACATATAGGCGTTACTGAAGCGGGTTCTGGCGAAGAAGGAAGAATCAAATCGGCTGCTGGAATTGGCGCATTGTTGGAAGATGGTATTGGCGACACGATCAGAGTTTCTCTTACCGAAGAGCCGGAAGCCGAAATACCTGTTGCCAAAATATTAGTTAACAGATACTCAAACAGGCATTATGATGGTCATGAAATTGAATCCGACACAGACGGATTTGAATCGCCTGTTAATCCTTTTGAATTTTACAAATACAACACTAAAGAAGTTTTAAATGTTGGAAAAGATAATGATCCAATTGTTATAATTACTGCAAACAAGGCGGAAGAGAAAAATGAAGCCGACTATATTTTTACCGAAAATAATTCCCTTCTTGAAAACCTTAATAATACACCTGCTATTTTATCTTCAACAAAATGGAACAATGTAAAGCAATTTCAATTTCCACTTTTTGAAGCGAAAAATTATTTTCATACGGAAAAAAAATCTACAGAAATAAATTTTGTAACTATTACAAGCGCTGATATTATTGATGAATTTATTGAAAAAATAAATGACGACCATACGGTAGTTCTTGTTTTAGAACCTGAAAATAACCAGATTGTTTGCGAACAGAGAAAAATATTTTTTAACCTGATTAATTCTCAATGCAAACGCCCTGTTATAATCAAAAGAAAATATACTAATCTTACTGTAGAGGAATTTCAATTATTTACTGCAACTGATATTGCTCTTTTAATGACAGATGGACTTGGAGATGGTGTTTGGCTGGAGGCAGAAAAAGTAGATACTAAAATTATTGAAAAAACAGCTTTTGATATTCTTCAGGCTACAGGTACGCGTGTTTATAAAACCGAATATGTTTCTTGTCCTACCTGCGGAAGAACTTCTTTTAATATAAAAGATACAGTTGAACAAGTAAAACGTTTTACTAGCCATTTAACTGGATTGAAAATAGCAATTATGGGTTGTGTTGTTAACGGTCCGGGAGAAATGGCAGATGCTGATTATGGTTATGTGGGAAGTTCTGAGGGAAAAATAAACTTGTACAAAGGCAAGTGTTTGGTAAAGCGAAATATTGACGAAGAAAACGCCCTTGATGCTTTAATTAACCTGATTAAAGAAAACGGAGATTGGGTTGAAGAAAATTAACCTTTATAAATCTGTCAAACAATTTCGCCAAAAAGTGTTGCAGAGGTGCAACGGCTTACCTTAATATTAACATAATCTCCCGGTATAAAATCTTTTCGTGGAAAAATTATAACTTTATTTTGGCTGTTGCGTCCTGAAAGAAAGTCTTTAGATCGTCGCGATTCATTTTCAACAAGCACTTCAAAGACTTTACCTACATCTTTCTTATTGCTTTTATGTGATAAACTGTGCTGCAAATCAATAATTTCTTGCAAACGTCTTGATTTAACTTCCTCAGGTACATCGTCCTTATATTTTTTTGATGCAAGAGTGTCGGGTCTTTCCGAATATTTAAACATGTACGCGTGATCAAATCCTGCCCATTCCATTAGAGAAAGTGTATCCTTATGATCAATTTCGGTTTCCGAGCAAAAACCACTTATAATATCTGTAGAAACAGCGCATTCAGGAATATATTTCCTTATTGATTCTATTCGGTTCATGTACCAGTCACGGGAATATTTTCTGTTCATAAGCTCGAGTATATTATTACTCCCTGATTGTAAAGGCAGGTGAATGGACTTACATATATTGGGATATTTTGCAATTACCTTCAAAAGTTCATCCGACATATCTTTTGGGTGCGAAGTAGCAAATCGGATCCTTAAAGAAGAATTTATTAACGCCACTTTTTCAATTAAAGCAGGAAAATCAAAAAAAAGTCCATTCTCCTGACATTTGAACGAATTTACATTTTGTCCGAGTAAAGTAATTTCCCGAAATCCATTTTTATATAGTTCTGTTGCTTCATTTATTATTGTTTCGGCGTTACGACTACGTTCTTTGCCTCGGGTATAAGGAACTACACAATAAGAACAAAAATTTTCGCATCCCCGCATAATTGAAATGAATGCAGATATACCGTTATTTTCATATCTGAGAGGGCTAATATCTGCGTAAGTTTCTTCGGGAGAGAGAAATACATTAATTGCTTTTTTCCCTTCTATAGCTGTTCTGATAAGATCCGGAAGATTTCTGTATGCATCAGGACCTGCAACAATATCAATACATTTTTCTTCATCAAGCAATTTCGTTTTTAAACGTTCTGCCATGCAGCCAAGCAATCCTATTAATAAAAGAGGTTTTTGTTTTTTTAATAATTTAAGTTCACGTAATCTGTTTCTTACGCGCTGTTCGGCATGTTCACGAATGGAACAGGTATTAACAAAAACAATATCTGCTTCATCAGCATTTTTTGTTGAACAATAATCAATATCACTTAAAACCGAAGCTACAATTTCGCTGTCAGAAAAATTCATCTGACATCCGTACGTCTCAATATAAAATTTCTTTTTCTCCAAAATAAAAAACTAATGCTAAACACCAGCAAAATTAAGTAAAATTCTAAAATTGTTCATTTTTTTTTAATATCTAAATTAAAATATATTGGATTTTAATAAAGTAATTCATTTTCTTTGCATCAATTTTTCATCATAAAAAAAGCAATCAAATGGTTAAAAACCTAGTAATAGTAGAGTCACCTGCAAAAGCAAAGACAATAGAAGGATTCCTTGGCAAAGATTTTATTGTAAAATCAAGCATGGGGCATGTAAGAGATCTTGCAAAAAATAAAACCAAAGAAGATACACACGGATTAGGCGTTGAAATAAACAATGGATTCAAACCTGTATATGAATTATTAAACGACAAAAAACTCATTGTTGCTGAACTGAAAAAATTAGCCAAAGATGCAGAAACTATATGGCTTGCAACTGATGAAGACCGTGAAGGAGAAGCTATTTCCTGGCATCTGGCAGAAGCTTTGAAGCTTAAAGAAGAAAAAATAAAAAGGATAGTGTTCCACGAAATTACCAAATCTGCCATAACCGAAGCCGTTGAAAATCCAAGAAGTATTAACATTGATTTGGTAAATGCGCAGCAGGCGCGTCGCGTACTTGACAGATTAGTGGGTTTTGAGTTGTCGCCCCTACTTTGGAAAAAAGTAAAACCATCACTGTCTGCCGGACGTGTACAATCTGTTGCCGTGCGACTTGTGGTTGAACGTGAAGAAGAAATTAAAAATTTTATTACAACTTCTGCATACAAAATTACTGCTAACTTTGAAATTGAAAAAAATGGACATTCTTCTGTATTAGTAGCAGAGCTACCTAATAGATTTAGTAAAAAAGACGATGCTCTTTCATTTCTTAAAAAATGTATAAATGCTGAATTTTCAATTGCTTCAATAGAAACAAAACCTGCAAAAAAAACTCCGCCACCTCCATTTACAACTTCAACATTACAGCAGGAAGCCGGCAGAAAACTCGGTTTCTCAGTTACAAAAACTATGGTTGTAGCCCAACAGCTTTATGAATCGGGAAAAATTACTTACATGAGAACCGACTCTGTGAACCTTTCGGATCTGGCTCTGAATATGGCTAAAAATGAAATAACTTCAAAATATGGAAGCGAATATGTGAAAACCAGACAATATACTACAAAAAGTAAAGGAGCCCAGGAAGCCCACGAAGCTATTCGACCGTCATATTTGAATAAGCAGAATATTGAAGGAGATAATTCGCAGAAACGCTTATACGATCTTATCTGGAAACGAACAATTGCTTCTCAGATGGGCGATGCAGAATTCGAAAAAACAAATGTAACCATAGATATTTCTTCTACATCCGAAAAATTAATAGCTCACGGTGAAGTTCTTAAATTCGATGGATTTCTTAAAGTTTATATAGAATCTACTGATGATGATGACGATGATGCTCAAAAAGGAATTTTGCCTCCTTTAAAAGTAGGAGAGTTTTTAAAATTGCAGGACATGCTTGCATTGGAACGTTTTACTCAACATCCGGCAAGATATACCGAAGCCAGTTTAGTAAAGAAATTTGAAGAATTAGGTATCGGACGACCTTCCACTTATGCTCCTACAATTAGTACTGTGCAAAAACGCGGATATGTTGTTATTGATGAAAAACAAGGCGTACAAAGATCATACACCTCAATTTTGCTTAAAAACGGGATAATCAAAGAAGATTTAAAATCAGAGATTACCGGATATGAAAAATCAAAACTTTTTCCAACAGATATTGGAACATTGGTAAATAAATTTCTGCTTCAATATTTTATGAATATCATAGATTATAATTTTACCGCTAATGTAGAAAAAGAATTTGATGAAATCGCTCAGGGGCAAAAAGTATGGAACCAGGTTATTAAAGAATTTTATTTTCCTTTTCATGAACAAGTTGAAAACACATCTAAAACATCTGAAAAAGTAAGTGGTGAAAAGCTTTTGGGAACAGATCCCGCAACAGGTAAAAATATTTTTGTTAAAATTGGCAAATATGGACCTATTGTTCAGATGGGAGATACCGAAAGCCCTGATAAACCAAGGTTTGCAGGACTAATGAAAGGACAGAGTATTGAAACAATAACTTTGGATGATGCGCTCGAATTGTTTAAGCTGCCAAAAATTGTAGGTAGTTTTGAGGGAAGCGAAATGCTTGTTTCTGTCAGCCGTTTCGGACCTTATATAAAACATAATAACGCTTTTATCTCTTTAAAGAAAACCGACAATCCTACAACTATAACCGAAAGCAGGGCTATTGAATTGATCCTTGAAAAAAGAGATGTTGAAATTAACAAACTTATTAAAGAATTTAGCGAAAATACCGATGTAAAAGTTCTTAAAGGTAGGTGGGGAGCTTATATTTCAATGAATAAGAAAAATTATAAAATTCCTAAAGGTAAAGAACCCATAAGCTTAACACTTGAAGAATGTTTAAATATTGTTGGTGTTCAAAATAAACCCGAACCTAAAAGTTCTAAAAGCAAAAGCAAAACTAAAAGTGAAACTGCAAAAGGTAAAACACTAAAAGGTAAAACAAAAACAAAAAAGAAATAATTTTAGTATGTCATGAAAATCAATTTGTAACTTTATTTTTGATTTTTGATTTCAGATTGAATATCAGCTTTTGAAATTATAAATCATAATTCTAAAATCACAAATTATTTCGAATATCTTTTAAACTTTAATTAACTACTATGGATATTTCTATATATTTTGAACCGGTAGAAATAAATGAATTCGATAACGAAGGAGAGTCTCCTCATGAAAAGCTTGGCAACATTATTCTTTCATATACCAATGAAGGTAATTTTCCCTTACTTGAGGGAGTTGATATAGCTATAATAGGAGTAAAAGAAGATAGAAATTCAAAAAATAATAGCGGATCTGCCACTGCGCCTGATCATGTCAGAAATTATCTTTATAAACTTTATCAGGGAAATTATAAAACACGAATAGCCGATCTTGGCAATATTAAAAGCGGATGGGAAGTAAACGACACATATTTTGCCGTAAAAACAGTAGTTTCCGAACTGCTTAAAGCTCATATTATCCCCGTTATTATTGGTGGTACGCAAGATATTACTTATGCAAACTATCTGGCTTATGAAAATCTGGGGCAAATAATTAATATTACATCAATAGATTCAGGCTTCGATCTAGGCAAAGCAGAGCAGGAAATAAACTCGAAAGCTTTTCTCAGTAAAATAATAATGCATCAGCCTAATTTTTTATTTAATTATACTAATATTGGTTATCAAACTTATTTTGTAGATCAGGATGCCGTTGATTTAATGAATAAACTTTATTTTGATGTTTACCGCTTAGGATATATCAGGGCTAATTTGGAAGAAGTTGAACCTTATGTAAGAAATGCAGATCTTGTTTCGTTTGATATTTCATCAATAAGGCAATCTGAAGCGCCTGGTAATGCAGATGCTTCTCCAAACGGTTTTTTTGGTGAAGAAGCCTGCCAGATTTCCAGATATGCAGGACTTAGCGACAAACTAACTTCTGTTGGTTTTTATGAACTTAATCCTGTATATGACAAAAGTGGGCAAACGGCTCACCTTGTAGCACAAATGATTTGGTATTTTATTGATGGTTTTTATAACAGGAAACAGGATTTCCCTTTAAAAGAAAAAGAAGCTTACCTTAAATACAGAGTTTCCATCAATAATCATAAATACGAAATTGTTTTTTATAAAAGCAAAAAAAGCGATCGCTGGTGGATGGAAGTTCCTTGTCCTACTAATTTACAAAGTAAATATGAAAGGCATTACTTAGTACCTTGCTCATACAAAGAATACCAAGTAGCTTTAAAAGAAGAAATGCCGGATCGCTGGTGGCAGGTTTATCAAAAATTGATGTAATTTGCAGGCGACATGTAACTTTTTTCAAAAAAACAAAGTATAAAGGTGATAGTTAAACTTGTTGAAAAACAATGTACTAATTTTTTTTAAGAAAAATAATTAACAACAATTTGTTAATTAAAAAATATTTA
>JAAXXA010000576.1 GCA_013334735.1 Bacteroidota bacterium | reverse complement strand
GCTATTCGCAAGGCGCGGGCATGGCCTGCCGTGCGGCGCTGCTGGGACGGCACCCGGTCACAGGCGTGCTGCTGCTCGGCGGCGACATCCCGTCGGAGCACGACGATCTCGCCCGGATGCGAGCCGTCCACATCGGGCGAGGAGACCACGACCATTTCTACCGCAAGAAGCTTTTCGACTCCGATCTTGCCCGCCTGCAAGAGGCTGGAATCGAGCCGATGGTGCTCGAGTACGCCGGGGGGCACGCGCCGACCGCGGAGTATTTCGACGCGGCGGGACGGTTTCTCGACGGATTCTGGTGAGAAGTGGCAATGTTTAAAATACAATAAGAGGCTTATTTGCAGCAGTCATTCTATGACTTGTCTTTTTGGATTTATAGAGTTATTTTCACATGCAAGTTGTTTTGATGTATTTGATCTAATTGATAACGAGGTGAAATGAAAATCACAATAGATAATCTCGGCAAAATAGTTCATGGCGAGATAGAGCTGAACGACCTCACAGTATTGGTCGGCGATAACAATTCTGGTAAAACATATGTGACATACACTATTTATGGGTTATTAAAAAATTGGACGGATTTTGTAAATTATAATAGCTTTGATTCGATTGAGAAAAGGCTGAGAATAGAAGGACAAATAGTTTTAGAAAAAGAAGAGGTTTTATCTGTATTGGGTTCAAGTGTGATATCTGATAGCCAACAGTTTCAGCGTCGAATCAGAGAGTTATTTAATGATAAAGAACGTATTTTGTCGACAGCTCAGGTTAAGGTAGTGTTTGAAAATCCTGTTACTTTTAAGGACGCGGTTAAAAAAATTAGTGTTGGTGATACGATTTTTCTAAAAGGAGAGATGTCTGCTAATCGATTGACGATTAGTTATACAAAGCAAAATGATCGGGATATAGACGGAAAGCTATTTAGAAAGATAGTTGGAGACTTGTTTTCGTCACTGGTTCTTGATGATATATTTCCTGATCCTATCATTATCACGGCGGAACGACTCGGGATATCTCTTTTTTATAAAGAATTGGATGAGAAGAGAAATTCATTGATAGAGGGGTTGCAAAAATTAGATGAGTCTGACGGAAATATGCACCCGTTTGAATTGATAATGTCAATGAGCGCTTATTATGCTATGCCGATTCGTGATCATATTGGTTTTACTAGAAATTTAGATAATATTAAGAAGAATTCATCTTCTGTTGATGCATCATATGCTATTGATATTGTGAGAAGTATATTGGGTGCAGAGTTTAAGAAAGAAAATAAACAAGATATTCGTTTTTACACAAAGAATAAACGTGCAAATAAGTTTGATATTCCTTTGTATCTGGCATCTTCATCAGCGAGATGCATAGTGGATATTTATTTTTATTTGAAGCACCTCGCAAAGGTTGGTGATGTTTTGATCATTGATGAGCCGGAAAGTCATCTTACGTTAGGGAACCAACGTTTAATGGCAAAACTGATTGCGGCTATTATTAATTTGGGAGTTAAAGTTTTTATTACGACGCATAGCGATTTTTTAGTTAAAGAACTGAATAATCTTATTCTCTTGTCTAATGATTTTGAGGGGAAACTTGATTGGCTAAAGAAGAATCGTTCTTATTACTTGGCAAGTGACTGTATCGCTTATAATAGGGTAAGTGTCTATCAGGCTAAGGCAGGATATTTAGATAGACTAAATGTTACAAGGAAGGGGATGGAGATTCCTTTTTTTGATGATGAAATTAATAAGATTTTTTCTGTGGCTTCTGATTTGGATTATATGATAGATTGATTATGCGTGAAATTTTTAGCGATAGAGAAGTGTTGCTTGAGTTTGATCAAAAGCAGCAAACAGCTCTCTTAAAAGAGGAGTTAACAGGTCAAGCAGTTGTTGTTTCAGGCATTCCTTTAGATGGAATATTGTTAAAACTTGATGTTGATAAAAAGGGCTATAAATTAAGGTCGAGCTATTTTAACTCTAAAATGACCTTTATTCACAAAGGCTGCGATTATTGTTTGATAATGCCTTCACGGCAGGCTGTGGTATTTTTTGAGCTTAAGTCAGACAGGCCAAAAGGATATGTCGATCAGTTTTTTGCATCTAAAATATTTATGGATTATTCTTTTAGATTAAGCGGGTATATGAATTGTTGTGACTACGATTATGGATATGTATATGTTTTATTCTGCACAAAAAACAATGTTCTGTTGACAAGTGTTTCAAAGGTGATGCAGAAAAAAATTGAAAATAAGTGTGGTAAAGAGATCGTTGTGAAAATGCCTGGATTTCCTAAAGGAATTAATATTGATAAGCTGCTTTGAGTGTTAGGTGTGCTTTTTGCGAAAACAGCTTCGATGTTACGGATTTATCCTTGCAAATCAGGGAGTGAGGTTCCAGATTTGCAAGGATAATTTTCTGAAAAACCGGGATGATCGTTCAGTCGATCCTCTTCACCGCGTTCCATAGTGCGTCCAGCTCTTCGGTGGAGAATTCCGGTCAGCGTTTCCCCGACATGGGTGTGTCGGCGTCGAACTCTATTTTCTCCTTGATCCCTTACTCGCGGGCGCCGCGCTGGCATTCGACGATCCGTTCTTTTCCCGGACGGAAGACCGTGCGGAGCACATTCAGCGCTTTATGCGGATCGCGTGAGCCGCAGACGAAGATGTCGAGGGCGATATAGT
>JAAXXA010000066.1:8587-9774 GCA_013334735.1 Bacteroidota bacterium | reverse complement strand
CCATGCCCCTCCTGTCGAATTACAAACAGCATTATTGCTTTTAGGATATAAATCTTTAGAAAACAAAGTAACAGATAAAAAAATAAAGAAATTTAATAAAACAGATAGTGTGTATCTATATGTTCAATGGACAGATAGCGCTAAAATTTACGATAATAGAGTAGAAAACTATATTTGGAATGAACAAAAAAAAACATTATTAAAACCTGTTTCATGGTTTTTTAATGGATTATTAACTGATGAACATGGAAATATTATTGGAACAGAAAACCTTTCTATGATCGCTACAAATTATGACTATACATGCATATTATCAATAAACAAAGATGTAATTTTTAATAATAATAGTAAGGGGATTCATAGTAATTATAATGGTGAAGCTACTTATACAGCAAAAGCTGATAGTAATTTATTAGAGAAGGAAATTAATTTAATTATCAAACCTGCTAATAAAAATGTATCCAAACATAAAATCAAAAGAAAACTAAAATGATTTTCTAAATATTTTTTTGTAACTTTATACTCTAATTTAAACCTCATTTATGAAAAATAAAATTTTATTATTTGCTTTACTTCTTTTTTTATTCAATACCAGCATTTTTTGCCAATCTAAAAAAACAATTTTTCCCGATACAACAAATAAAAACATTGATTTTTCTCTCAAAAATGAAATCAATCATACTATAGAATTAAGCCTCAAATGGTTAATAAAGCAACAGGAAAAAAATGGCTCATGGCAATTCGACCCTGCTATTACTTCATTGGTGTTATCATCATTCTTACGCTATAATTCGGTTTTTACTTACAAAGACTCATTTATTTATGCCGGTTTTGATTACTTAAAAAAATGTGTTAAAAATGATGGCGGAATTTATTTGAAAGATTTACCTAATTATACTACATCAATAAGCTTAATGGCTTTTAAGGATGCTTCTAATAATATCGAATTTAAAGATATAATTAACAACGCCGAAAATTTTCTAACAGGACTCCAGTATGATGATGATAAAGGATATACTAAAGATAGTCTGTATTATGGAGGAGTTGATTATGGTAATGGCAAAAGCCCTGATATCTCAAATTTGCAGTGGGCTATTGAAGCTTTGCAATACAAAGAAACTTATAATATTGAACAAAAATCTGACGATAATAAAAAGAAACTATATTACGATAAAGCCTTAATCTTT
>JAAXXA010000066.1:0-8577 GCA_013334735.1 Bacteroidota bacterium | reverse complement strand
CCTCTGATGATGGAGGTTTTATGTATGCTCCCGGAAAAAGTAAGGCAGGAGGTACTTCATCTTATGGCAGTATGACTTATGCTGGTTTAAAAAGCATGATTTATCTAAAAGTTGATAAAAATGACAAACGGGTTAAAGCTGCTTATAATTGGATAAAAAACAACTATTCAGTTACTGAAAATCCTGGTTTGGGTAATCAGGGTTTATTTTATTATTATCATACATTTTCAAAATCATTGGCGGCTTTTGGTGATGATAAAATAACCGACAGCAAAGGAATAACTCATAATTGGCGCGCTGAACTTGCAGAATATTTGATCAAAATTCAAAATGAAGAAGGCTGGTGGCAAAATCAAAATGCCAGATGGTGGGAAAATAATAAAGTTTTGGTTACAGCTTATTGTATTTTAAGCCTGGAAGAATTACTTATGTGATCATAATTATTTTTAAATAAATTCATAAAACATTGTTATATGCGAAAATGTCAAATTCATTATTAATATCTTTAATTTAATTATCTAATTTACCTTTATAAAGCTGAGAATAGATATCAAGACAACTATTTTTATTTTTTACGTCTTAACTTCGTTTGTTATACTTAAATTTGACAAGTAAAACTTGCTTTTTTTTAACATAAATTCAGCAGAATTATCCAAACTGTAAAAAAATATTTATAAAAATGAAACTTAAAACGCTTTTCTTATTTTTTTTAGTATGCTTTAGCTCTTTGTTGTTTGGACAAGCGCTTAGAGTAAATACTATGCCTTCATGGACTTCAAACCCATCAGAAGGAAATGCTAAAGTAGGTACCCCCATAATAGTTTGGGGTAGCGCTTTTGGAGGAACTCCTCCCTACACTTTTACTTTAACAGTTGATTTTGTTCAGGTAACAAACAACGATCCTTATCCCATCACTAATGCTTCTTGTTATGCCTATAATCATTATATAGGAAATAGTTACACCTTTACTGATTGCGGTATTCATATTATACGTTTAAAAGTAAGGGATGCTGCAGGCGCGGTTGATTCTAGTCTTTCAAAAGTTTATGCATGGTCTGCCGCTACAATTCCCGATACGATAAAAACAAATATGATGATTGATAAAGGCTTGTTATACTTATATAAAACTGCTTTAGTTGATGGAGCTAATACTGTTTACTGGGTTCACTCTACCAGTAACAATGAAGAATATAACGTTGGCTCTACTGGTGCAGCAACTTTAGCTTTTGAGGAAAAAGGAAACCACCTTCCTGTAAATAATTTCCGTTCTGATCCTTATGCAGAGCTAATTAATAAAAGCGTCAACTGGCTGGTATCAAAATATTCAGGACAATATTCGATTTCCAACCACTCTGATGGTATCGCCGTGAGAAATTCCGATGTTTTTAACACTGGAGCAGGAGCTGGCAAAGGCTCTTATGTTTCCAGTTCTGTTGTATATTCCAATTCATTCGGTTTACTTGCCGTGATTATGTCGCAACCTAATGCTACCGCTGCACAATCAAATACTATAAGCGTTGGTCCTTTTACTGGTTGGACTTACTATGACTTTGTTCAGGATTGTCTTGATTTGCTTTATTGGGACCAGGGTGATGGAAGTTATCGTGGCGGATGGCACTATACTGTTTTAACCCAATCTACTGATCCGGAAGGCTCTACTCAACAATGGCCATGCCTTGTAATGAATTATGCAGAGGGCAGATTGGGAATACATGCTCCTCAATGGGTTAAAGATAATGTTGTACGTGCTTACGCATCGCTCACGCTAAGTAACGGCGCCTGTACATATTCGGGAGCCAATCAAAATATCGGGAAAACAGGAGGCAAACTTGCTGCTTATCAATGGCTTGGCAAATATTACGGTTCCGATGCAGATGCGAACCTCGCAGTTTCTTATGTAAATAGCATTTATGGTAATTGGTCTTCCGGTATGGATGCAAATGGTGGTTGGGCAGGAAACTTTTATCATACTTACGCTCTAAAAAAAGGCTTATTGTTTCAGAATATAACTACACTTAACACTCCTTGGGGTGTACGCGATTGGCAACATGATATGGTTGCATGGTTATCGGGAGAACAAATATATTCTTTACCTGGAGGTTTCTCGACAAATCGCACTATAGCTAATAGTTATGGACAAAACGCTGATGGCTCTTGGCAGGAAGCCTGTTGGATTACTGACCGTCCGATTGCAACCGCTCATGCGCTTTTAACCCTGATACCGTATTTATGCGATCCTATTCCTGATGCCCCCTCTCCTTCATATATTATTTGCCCGGGAGACGACAGGCAATTGAGCGCCGTTGGGAACAGTCCGAGTTATTTATGGTTCCCACAGGTAGCTATTGATAATCCATTTATAAAAACTCCTATAGTATCGCCACAAGTTACAACAGATTATTTTGTAATTTATACTGATGCTGTTAGCGGATGCGCCGCTGTTGAAGATTATATTGTTAATGTAAACCCAATTATTAATCTTACAATAGCTCCAACCAATATTAATTGTTATGGTGATGTAACAGGAGCGGCAGATCTCACAGTATCGGGAGGAAAACCAGGCTATACTTATAATTGGAGTAATGGTTCTACAATACAGGATTTGGCTAATCTTCTTCCAAACACTTACACCGTTACCGTTACCGATCTCAGCAGTTGTACTAACACAAACAGTATCGCAATAACACAGCCTTCTGCTCCTCTTGGCGCCAATATTACAGGGACAAATATCTTTTGTTATGGAAACACCACTGGAGAAGCTGATCTTACTGTTACAGGAGGAACTTCAGCATTTTCATACAATTGGAGTAATGCCGCATCTACACAAAATTTGACAAATCTTTCTGAAAACACTTATAATGTTACCGTAACAGATGCCAATAATTGTAGTACTTCTGCTTCTGTTATTATAAAGCAACCTGTTGCGCCTCTTGCTACTACTATAACAGGAACAAATATTTTGTGCTATGGAAATAATACAGGAACCGTAGATCTTACGGTAACAGGTGGAACTGTCAGTTATTCATACAATTGGAGTAACGGCTCTACAACACAGGATTTAACTAACGTGCCTGCAAACACATATTCTGTTACAGTTACTGATGCAAATAATTGTATTACTACAACCAGTATTGCATTAACTCAACCGGCTTCACCTCTTGCTGCATCTATATCAGGTACCGATGTTTTGTGTTTTGGAAATTCTACTGGTGCAGCTAATCTCACCGTTTCAGGAGGAACTTCAGGCTATTCTTATAATTGGAGTAATGGGCCTTCAACAGAAGATTTGACTAACATTCCTGCTAACACTTATACTGTTACTGTTACTGATGCTAATAATTGCAATACTACAGCAGTTATTCCCATAATTCAACCTACTGGATCACTTGCAGCTTCTATTGCAGGTACTGATGTTTTGTGCTTTGGAAATTCTACCGGAGTAGCTGATCTCACCGTAACCGGAGGAACCACAGGCTATTCCTACAATTGGAGTAATGGACCTTCAACGCAGGATTTAAACAATATACCAATAAATACTTATACCGTTACTGTCACAGATGCTCATAATTGTAGTACCTCTGCAGGTGTAACTATAACCCAACCTACTGCTCCTCTTGCTACAACTATTTCAGGAACTGATGTTTTGTGTTTTGGAAATTCTACAGGTGCTGTTGATCTTACTGTAACAGGAGGAACTACCAACTATTCTTATAATTGGAGTAATGGCACTTCAACGCAGGATTTAAACAATATACCAATAAATACTTATACCGTTACTGTTACAGATGCTCATAATTGTAGTACTACTAACAGTATAACTTTAACACAACCTGTAGCCCCTCTTACTACAACTATAACAGGGACAAATGTTTTGTGTTTTGGAAATTCCACCGGAGCTATTGACCTTTCGGTATCAGGAGGAACCACAAGCTATTCATATAATTGGAGTAATGGTACTTCAACACAGGATTTAAACAATATTCCTATGAATACTTATACTGTTACTGTTACTGATGCTCATAATTGTGTTACTATTACAAGTATAACAATAACTCAACCTGCCGCACCTCTTGTCGCATCTATAGCAGGAACAGATGTTTTGTGTTTTGGTAATTCTACAGGAGCGGCCAATCTAACTGTAACAGGAGGAACCACAGCTTATTCCTACAATTGGAGTAATGGTCCTTCTACACAGGATTTGAATAATATTCCTATAAATACTTATACGGTTACTGTTACAGATGCACATAATTGTAGCACCTCAGCAGGTGTAACATTAACGCAACCTGCAGCGCCTCTTGCTACAACTATAACAGGAACTGATGTTTTGTGTTTTGGAAATTCTACAGGAGCAGTTGACCTAACTGTAACCGGAGGAACTACAACTTATTCATATCACTGGAGTAATGGTCCTTCAACACAGGATTTGACTAATATTCCTAAAAACACATACTCTGTTACTGTTACTGATGCTCATAATTGTGTTACTACTACAAGTATAATAATAACTCAACCGGCAGCGCCACTTGGCGCCACTATACTGGGAACAGATGTTTTGTGTTATGGAAACTTTACAGGAGCAGCTGATCTCACGGTAACAGGAGGGACTTCAGGCTATTCATATAACTGGAGCAATGGACCTTCAACGCAGGATTTAACTAATATTCCTAAAAATACTTATACTGTTAGTGTTACTGATGCTCATAATTGTAGTACCAGTGCAAGCGTAACTATTACTCAACCTGCCGCGCCTCTTGCTGCATCCATATCAGGTACTGATGTTTTGTGTTATGGAAATTCTACAGGAGCAGCTGATCTGACTGTAACAGGAGGAACCACAGGCTATTCCTACAATTGGAGTAATGGACCTTCAACACAGGATTTGAACAATATTCCTATAAATACTTATACTGTTTCAGTTACAGATGCTCATAATTGTAGCACGACAGCCGGTATTACAATAACGCAACCTGCAGCGCCTCTTGGCACATCTATAATAGGAACAAATGTATTGTGTTTTGGTAATTCTACCGGGGCAGCAGACCTCACTGTAACAGGAGGAACATCAGGATACTCATATAATTGGAGTAATGGTCCTTCAACACAGGATTTGGCGAATATTTCTACAAATACTTATACTGTTACTGTTACAGATGCTCATAATTGTAAAACAACAGCTAATATATCTATAACACAACCCACAGCGCCTCTTGGCGCATCTATAATAGGTACAAATGTTTTGTGTTATGAAAATTCTACCGGAGTAGCAGACCTTACTGTAACAGGAGGAACTTCAGGATACTCGTATAATTGGAGTAATGGTCCTTCAACACAGGATTTGACTAATATTCCTAAAAACACTTATACTGTTACTATTACAGATGCTCATAATTGCAGTACTTCTGCCGGCGTAACTATTACACAACCTGCAGCGCCTCTTGATGCTACTACGGCGGGGACAAATGTACTGTGTTTTGGAAATTCAACCGGAGCTGTTGATCTTACGGTAACAGGCGGGACTTCAGGCTATTCTTATAACTGGAGTAACAGTTCATCGACACAGGATTTGGTAGATATACCTGCAAATATTTATACTGTTACAATTACTGATGCTCACAATTGTACAGTTAATGCAGTTATTTCAATAACACAACCTGCCGCCCCACTTGCCACAACTATAATAGGAACAAATGTTTTATGTTTTGGAAATTCAACAGGAGCTGTTTATCTAACAGTAACAGGAGGAACTTCAGGTTATTCTTATAATTGGAGCAATAGTTCTACAACAAAAGATATAATTAACATCCCTTCAAACACATATACTGTTAGTATTACAGATGCTCATAATTGTAGCACTACTGCAGGTATTACAATAATACAACCTGCCGCCCCACTTGCCACAACTATAACAGGAACAAATGTTTTGTGTTTTGGAAATTTTACCGGAGCTGTTGACCTTACTGTAACAGGAGGAACTACGGCGTATTCTTACAATTGGAGTAATAACACTTCAACTCAGGATTTAATAAATATACATTCAAATACTTATACTGTTACTGTTACGGATGCTCACAACTGTAGTACTTCTACCGGTATTACGATAACGCAACCTGCAGCCCCCCTTGCTGCAACTATAGTGGGAACAGATGTTTTGTGTTATGGAAATTTAACCGGAGCAGCAGATCTCACAGTAACAGGAGGAACTACAGGATACTCATATAATTGGAGTAATGGTCCTTCAACACAAGATTTGGTTAATATTCCGGCAAACGCTTATTCTGTTAGTATTACAGATGCTAATAATTGCAGCATCAGTACCGGCATTACTATAACACAGCCACCCCTTCTGACAATGGTTTTCACAACTCATCCTGTAAACTGTTTTAACGAATATAACGGTACGGCAGACGCTCAAATATCAGGAGGAACAATTCCATATACCTATTCATGGTTACCATTAGGGACAGCCGGAAATATCAACACAATCTCAACACTTCATGCCGGAACATATTCTTTGACTGTTCAGGATTCACATGCTTGTAACCTTGATACAACTTTTGTTATATCAGAACCGCCATTACTTACATATAATTTTACAACTCAAAATGTAAATTGCAATGGAGGTCAGGATGGCTCAATATGTTTTCATAGCTCAGGCGGTATTTCACCTTATACATTTGCATGGAATCCGGGTGTAACCAGCGATTCCTGTGTAACAAATATTACAGCAGGCAATTATTTTGTTACTATTACAGACATAAACGGATGTGATACAACAGCTACAGTTACTATAAGCCAGCCACAACAATTAATACTGAATACAAGCGGCGATATATTAATCTGTAGCGGTCAGAGTACAATTATAAGCGCAAATGCTACAGGAGGGATAGCTCCATACACGTTTACATGGGATAACGGATTAGGAACAGGCAGCAGCTTCTCTGTAACCCCTTTAACAACCACGATATATACCGTATCGGTTGTGGATGCAAATAACTGCACTATTTCATCACAAACATTAACAGTTTCAGTATCAACTGCAATTTCGGCAGATGTATTGTCAAATCCTGTTTCTATATGTTTTGGCAGCGCTGCAATATTAACCACAAACCGAACAGGAGGAAACGGAAATTATACTTACACTTGGGGACAGGGAATAGGAATATCATCACAAAATATAACTGTAATGCCTGCTGTTACAACAATGTACGCAGTAACAGTAACTGACAACTGCAACTCTCCACAAGGAGTTGACTCAGTGGAAGTGATAGTATATCCCTTGCCTTCAGTTCAATTTACATCTGACATCAGAAGCGGATGCGCACCTTTATTCGTAAACTTTGCAGATTCAAGCAAACCAACTATAAGTTCGTGGTTATGGGATTTTAAAGATACAATATCTCATAATGATAATAGTTCGACATTGGGAAATCCAACTCATACATTTATTACTGCCGGTGTATATTCTGTATTATTGACTGTTACAACTACTAATAATTGTACTGGAAGTTACACATATCCGAATATGATTGAGGTTTATCCTTTACCTGAAGCTAACTTTACTTTTTCGCCAACAAATGTTTCAATGGAATCACCTACAATAAATTTTGTTGATTTATCAAATAATTCTTATTCATGGAACTGGGATTTTGGAGATGTAACATCAATGGCAGAAAATACATCATCATATAAAAATCCTTTTCATACTTATTCTAATTCCGGTGAATATACTGTAGCTTTAATAGTAGGTACCGACCATGGTTGCCTTGACTCTGTTTACAAGAAAATTTATATGAAAGATAATTTCACTTTTTTTGCCCCTACTGCTATTACAGCAAATGGTGATGGATTAAATGATTATTTTATTCCGGGAGGTATAGGATGGGATGAAAAATCATTTGAGATGCACATTTATAATCGTTGGGGAGAAGAAATTTATTCAACAAACGATGTAAACAAACCATGGGACGGCAAGCCTAAAGGCTCTTCAACAATAGTACCATTAGGAGTATATTCATGGTATGTAAAGCTAAATGATTTTACAGGTAAAGAACATTCATTCAATGGCAGTTTTACAATAATACGATAATAAAGCTTCGTTATTAATTTAAGCCACCGGAATATACACTTTTAATAATTTCCTCAAGCTCATCTGACAATGCGTTATTAGATGCAACTATTTGTTTACCGAAAAGGTAATCATCATTACCGTTAAAATCATAAACTCTTCCTCCTGCTTGCCGGACAATAAATGAACCGGCGGCAACATCCCACGAATTAAGACCATATTCAAAGAATCCTTCAAGTCGTCCGCAGGCAACGTAAACCAAATCAACAGCGGCAGAGCCAAAACGACGTAAGCCATGTGAATTTTTAAGGAAGTAAACGAACAATTCCATAAATTTATCAAGAGAAGAATAATCGTGATAAGGAAATCCTGTTGCCAATAAGGCGCCCTCTACCTTATCAATACCGGAAACTTTAATTATTTGACCATTCAAAAAAGCGGGGCTGTCTTCCCAAGCGTAGAAACATTCATCAAGATTAATTTCATATACTACCCCTAAAATAATTTTA
>JAAXXA010000065.1 GCA_013334735.1 Bacteroidota bacterium | reverse complement strand
GACCTACCACTGTGGCGCGAAGTAGTCCTCCTGTTTCCTATTCTGTGGGTGCTGTTTCTGGTGCAAGCACATATAACTGGGTTGTGCCAAACGGCGCAAGTATTACTTCAGGGGCAGGTACCACAAATATTGTAGTCAATTACCCTTGCAGCTCCAGTTCCGGAAATATTTCAGTTACGGCACAAAGCACTTGTGGCACAAGCGCTGCTTCTACGTTAACAATTATAGCAGGTCCTATAGCTAATGCTTTACCAAACGGGAATATCAGTGTTTGTCCTGTTACTTTAGGTGGCTCCGTTGGCATTCCAACAGGTTCATTAGGTACGGCTCCCTATACTTATTTATGGAGTCCTTCAACAGGACTTTCAAGTATAACAGCTGCTAATCCTGCCAGCGCATCATGTGGTCCCTCTACATATACTGTAACAGTGACAGATGCTAATGGGTGTACGGCCTCGTCTTCTTTATCTTATACAACATTGCCTTCTCCTGCAACATTACCTTTTAATTACATAGGTATAATTCAAACTTGGAAAGTACCCGCTGGTGTTACTAGCCTCACGATTGAAGCATGGGGCGCTCAGGGCGGAACTGGCGCCGGATATTTAGGAGGATTAGGAGCAAAGATGAAAGGTACATTTACAGTAACACCAGGGGATTTGTTAAAAATATTAGTTGGACAACAAGGTGTAAATGGTTCAAATTCAAGTGGAGGAGGAGGAGGAAGTTTTGTTACTACCTCTACCAATACTCCTTTATTGGTTGCCGGTGGTGGTAGTGCTGGAAGTAGTGGAGGTGTTGGGAATCCTGCATTAATTACAACTTCAGGGGGAAATAGTAATTGTTGTTCTGGTGGCACGGGAGGAGCAGGTGGTAGTGCGGGAGCTTCAGGTGGCGGTGGTGGGCTTACAGGAAATGGTTCAGATGGAAGTTGTTCAGGTTTTGGCGGAGGTCAAAGCTTTGTAAACGGTGGTGCGGGAGGTATTAAAGTAAGTGGTAATGGCGGTTCTGGTGGCTTTGGTGGTGGCGGTGCTGGTGAATGGCAGTGTACAGGTAGTTCATCAGGAGGGGGAGGGTATTCAGGAGGCGCAGCTTCTAGTAATGGCACTGCAGGTGGCGGCGGAGGTTCATACAACAATGGAACAAACCAAAGCAATTCAGCCGGTGTGCAATCAGGCAACGGACAGGTGATTATAACTTACTAAGTTAACAATTGGTAAAGGGAAATATATAATTATCGTTTTTAATATATAACTTAGCAACAGAATAGTTTTATAACAATACAAAATTAATAACATGGAAAACAATAACACTAGTATAATTGTTAGAAAAATAATATATGCTTTGCTAATTGCCAGTTTTCAATTGTCAGTTGCTCAATGTTATGCTCAGGTTGGAGGCGTAGCCATCAACTCCACTGGTGGCGCTGCGGATAACTCGACAATGCTTGATGTTAGTAGTACAAATCAAGGTATGCGAATACCGAGAGTAGCTCTTGAAAGCACGACATCAGCATCACCTATTGCAAATCCTGTTAACAGTTTATTGGTATATGATTCAGTAACTGCAGGAGATGTAACACCTGGATTTTACTATTGGGATGGAACAGCATCCAAATGGATTAGATTTTCAACAGGTGGTGGTAGTGGTTGGTCAACAAGCGGTAATGCAGGAACAGATACAGCTACAAATTTTATAGGCACCACAGATGATAAGTCATGGGTAATGAAAACAAATAATACCCAAAGAATGAAAATAAGTAAAACAGGCAATGTTGTAATAGGAGCGACAAACCCTGCAAGCTCAGCAATATTAGATGTAAACAGTACAACAAAGGGGCAGTTGATACCACGAATGAGTTCTGCAAATCGTGATGCGATTATTTCTCCTGCTGTGGGTTTACAGATATTTAACATAGATTGCAATATGAACGAATATTACACTGGTTCTTGCTGGGTTTCGATGGGGAAATCTCTACCAAACCCAGGTCCGATAACCGGCAACACAAGCTTGTGCGCAGCTGCAACTCAAACCTATAGCATATCAACAGTAACAGGCGCTAATACTTACACATGGACTGTGCCACCGGGTGCAATAATAAATTCCGGACAAGGAACTACCTCTATAAATGTTACTTTTGGAAATACATCTGGTACAGTATGC
Source organism: Bacteroidota bacterium (assembly GCA_013334735.1). GTDB lineage: Bacteria > Bacteroidota > Bacteroidia > Bacteroidales > CG2-30-32-10 > JAAXXA01. Next base: position 7,617 of record JAAXXA010000065.1, on the reverse strand, counting down.
GTTGATGCCTCGAACAACTGTGAATCAAGCAATGCGAGATGTATTAGTGTTAATGTAAATCTTCCTGCAACACCCGGAAATATTATAGGTACTACGAGCGTTTCTCCTAATCAAAAAGCTGTAAGCTATTCCATATCGGCGGTTCAGGGAGCTACCTCTTACACATGGAGTCTTCCATCCGGCGCTACTATAACTTCCGCCACAAATACTCCTGCTGTTGTGGTTGATTTTGCCTGTAATGCGATCTCAGGAACTATTAGTGTAACAGCAACTACTCCTTGTGGTACCAGTTATGCAAGCTTACTGGCTATAAATGTAAACACTCTTTTAGCTAATACCCTTTCTTCTACAGGAGGCGGAGTTGTTTTAGGTGGAAGCCCAACGGCATCAGGCGGGACAGCACCTTATGCTTATGCGTGGAGCCCTATAACGAATCTTTCTAATCCATCGGTAGCTAATCCTACTGCTTTATGCAGTGGTGCAACAGCAACTTATACTGTAACAGTTACTGATGCCAAAACTTGCTCAGCTACAAGCAGCGTAGTTGTGTCCAGAGTTACTGCTGATGCAGGATCGAACATAACAGGACCGGGAACGATAGGAGGAATTTATACAGCTATAGGCGGAACAGCTCCTTACACTTATTTATGGAACCCTTCAACAGGTTTGTCAAGCGCCACAGTTTCTAATCCCACGGCTAATGCCTGTGCAAGTACAACATATAATGTTAAAGTAACTGATATTAATGGCTGCACAGCAACAAACAGCGCAACGGTAACAAAGAATCTTACAGCAAATGCAGGTTCAAATTTGTCAGCAGGCTGCACTGCCATAATGATTGGACCTGCAACGGGATCGGGAGGGGCTGGAGCATATACTTATTTATGGAGCCCTTCTACAGGTCTTTCCAGCACTACTGTTGCAAACCCATCAGCTTTAGCCATAACTCCTGCTATTTCTTATACTGTTACCGTAACAGATATCAATACTTGTACTGCAACAAGCTCAATGACTCTATCCCCTTCTAATCCTCAAACATTTTCCTATAATGGTGGTTTGCAAAATTTTACAGTACCTTCCTCTGGTGTGTCCTGTATTAGAATTCAGGCGTGGGGTGCACAGGGAGGAGGCTCTGGGGGTGGCTTAGGAGCAAAAATGGTGGGAAACATTACTGTAACTTCAGGACAAGTTTTAAAGATATTAGTTGGAAAACAAGGTAATAACAATCCTGGAAATCCCGTTACAGGAGGAGGTGGTGGTGGTACTTTTGTTACTGACAACACTAATAATCCGCTAATTATTGCCGGTGGTGGTGGTGGTGAAGGAGGACCTGGCTTAACTACAGGTGCTGGAGGTGGTACAGGAGCTGGTACAGGGGGAACTGGAGGAACTAATACTACGTGTTCGGGAGCAGGAGGAGGACTTACAGGGAATGGTACTAATGGTGGATGTGGAAATGGTGGAAAAAGTTTCACAAATGGTGGTGCCGGTGGCGCTGCCGGATCAAATGGTGGCGCTGGTGGATACGGTGGTGGTGGTGGTGGTGAATGGTCTTGTTGCGGATCAGGAGGAGGTGGCGGTGGATATTCTGGTGGTGGCTATAGCGGTGGCGGCGGATCATATAATAGCGGCACAAATCAAGATAATTCATCAGGTGTTCAATCAGGAAATGGTCAGGTAGTGATAAGTTACTAAGCATACAACAGATAATCACTTGGTGATTCTGCGCTTAGATATGTTTAACATAACAAATTTATCCGGCAAATGCGAGATCGCAAATCAGTTAAATTCAGTATCGTTGTACAAAAAATTATTGTGGGGATAACGTTGAAGATGCACTTCTTTCACTTGATTATATAGCATTTTACGAAAATCAACAATATTATTTTTTTCTTTCGCGGATATAAATATACAGGGCATATTATCTTTCGACATCCATGTTTTATAAAGCTCTTCGAGTGATATATTTTCTTTTGTTGAAGGAGTAAGATCAAATGGATCTTTTTTTACAAAATGATACGCGTCAATTTTATTAAATACCATGATGATTGGCTTATTGGCGCATTTTATATCAAGTAATGTTTGCTTAACTACTTCTATCTGTTCTTCAAAATTAGGATGCGAAATATCTACAACATGAAGTAAAATATCGGCTTCCCTTACTTCATCTAATGTGGACTTGAACGATTCAACAAGCCCCACGGGAAGTTTGCGTATAAAACCTACAGTATCGGATAAAAGAAAAGGTAAATTATCAATTACAATTTTTCTTACAGTAGTATCAAGTGTTGCAAACAATTTATTCTCAGCAAAAACATTTGATTTACTTATAAGGTTCATAATAGTTGATTTACCTACATTTGTATAACCAACCAGAGCAACACGTACTTTGTCTTCTCTATGCCCCCGCTGTGTTGCCATTTGCTTATCAATGTTTTTTAACTTTTCTTTAAGAAAAGATATTTTTTCACGAATTATACGTCTGTCGGTTTCAATTTCTTTTTCTCCGGGACCACGAAATCCAATACCTCCGCGTTGTTTGGAAAGATGCGTCCACATGCGTGTCAGCCTTGGGAGCAAATATTGATATTGCGCGAGTTCCACTTGTGTCATGGCATAAGCAGTTTTTGCCCTTTTAGCAAAAATGTACAGAATAAGGTTGGTACGATCGAGAATTTTGCATTCAAGAGTTTTTTCGATATTCCTGATTTGCGAGGGACTTAATTCATCATCAAAAACGGCAACATCAATCTCGTTTTCTTTGACATATTGGCTTATTTCGATAAGCTTACCGGAGCCGACAAAAGTCCGGGAATCTGGCATTCCAAGCCTCTGTGTGAATTTTTTTATTGGTATAGCGCCGGCAGTATCAACTAAAAATTCCAATTCGTCAAGATATTCTTTTACGCGTACTTCATCTTGTTCAGGTGTAATCAAGCCAACTAATATGACTTTTTCGGAAATGATTTCAGTATTGAACAGTTCAGGCATTTTTTACTATTTCACTAATTTACTATTTCACTATTTTTTGGTTCTTCTTAGAACGTCTTAAACCCAATAATTTCACGTACTTCGCTTATTGTTTTTGAAGCGCTTTCACGGGCTTTATCAGTACCTATTTTTACTACTTTACGCAAATATTCATTGTCAGAGCTGATTTCTTTAATTTTTTCCCTGAAAGGTCCGGTAAATTTTATTGCATCTTCAGCCAGTTGTTTCTTCATATCTCCATAACGAATCCGGCAGTTATTATATAGTTCATCAAAATGAGCATAAGTTTCCACAGAAGACAGTACTTTCATCAAGTTGAAAATATTTTCGACAGCCTGAGGTTTATCCTGATTTGGTATTGTTGGTCCTGCATCTGTAATCGCCTTCATAACTTTTTTTCTGATAGTTTCAGGTTCGTCCGAAAGAAATATAGCGCTATTTTCACTATCGGATTTACTCATTTTTGTAGAACCGTCAAGCCCCGGAATTTTAATAAGTTGTTCCCCAAAATTAAATGCAAAAGGTTCAGGAAAATAATCAACATTATACATCCTGTTGAAACGATTCGCAAAAGTTCGCATCATTTCAAGATGTTGTTCCTGATCCTTACCTACAGGTACTTTAGTTCCTTTGTGTATAATTACATCGGCAGCCATAAGCACCGGATAAGTAAGTAAACCAGCATTTATGTTTTCGTTTTGATTACGAATTTTTTCTTTAAAAGAAGTGCAACGCTCAAGTTCGCCGATATATGCATTCATATTGAGCAGAAGATAAAGTTCGGTTGTTTCCGGCACATTGCTTTGAATATACAATGTGGAAGCCTCTGGGTTTAAGCCCGAAGCAAGGTATTCAACAAGTACTTGCCTTACGTTATTATGTAAATCAGAAGGAGTAGGGTGTGTGGTGAGAGAATGGTAATCAGCAATAAAGAAAAAACAATTATGCTCGTATTGCATTTTTACAAAATTTTTTAATGCTCCGAAATAATTTCCAAGGTGCAAATTTCCTGTCGAACGTATTCCGCTTACTACTGTTTCCATAAATCAAATATTCAAAATTTTTGCAAAAATACATAATCTAAATGAATAAAAGTGCCTAAAAGAAGTAGAAAGTTATAAAGTAGAAAGTTCATAAAGTGGAAAGCAAAAACTTTACAAACTTTATGAACTTAAAAACTTTAAAAACTCTATGCACTCGAAACTTCAGGCACTTTAATCCGCCGTGGCGGACTTATTTAATAGTAAAACTAAAAGTACTTCCTTTTCCTTCTTCGCTTTCTGCCCAAATTTTTCCATGGTGTTTTTCTACAAATTCTTTACAAAGCAAAAGTCCTAAGCCGGTACCCTGTTCACCCTCTGTACCTGAACTTGTAATTTTTTGATCTATTTGGAATAATTTGTTCAAAGTATTTTTATCCATACCAATTCCGGTATCATTAACAGAAATTTTTGTTGTTTTATCTTCTAATTGAACACAATTAATATTTATTTTCCCGCCAATTGGTGTAAATTTTAACGCGTTTGAAATTAAATTTCTTAAAATAGAGCTAATCATATTTTCATCAACAAATACTTCAATATTATCAGGTATTTCATTATTAACAACAATGTTCTTTTTTTCAGCATTATATTTCAGCATTTGTATAGCATTATCTGATAATGCCTTAATATTAAATGGTTTTGGGGAAAATGTGAAAACTTTCATTTGCATTCGCGACCATTCTAAAAGATTTTCAATAAGTCTGTACAAATTGATTGAAGAATCGTTCATAAGAGTAGCAATATCCTGAATTTCCTCAGAATTAAAATTATTTATATCTTTAGAAAGCATTTCCGACAAACCCATAAAACCACTGAGGGGACCTCGAATATCGTGGGAAATTATTGAAAATAATTTATCTTTTTCGGAATTTATTTTTTGAAGTTGCTCATTTTTAATTTTAATTAAATCTTCCGAAATCTTACGTTCGGTAATATCTCTGATTATTCCGACAATAAATTTATTTCCGTTAGGATCTATATATAAAGCTTTTTTAGTCAGAATAGTATGATTTACACCATTTGCATCGGTAAAAGATTCTTCATTTAGATTTTCTATTCCTGTATTAAAAACCTGCTCATCTTTTTCCCAAAATTCATCAGCTTCATTTTTAGGAAAAAATTCGTAATCGGATTTCCCAATAAGTTCTTCTTTCGAAGCTCCTTTAAATGAGCAAAAAGCATCATTAAGCAATACCCAAAGGTGCTTTCTGTCTTTAACAAAAATTGGGTCGCTTGTAGAGTTAATAATTTTGTCAAGAAAATTCCTTGATTTATTGAGATCTTCTTCCATTTGCTTACGCTCTGTAATATCACGTACAACCGCCTGTAGTACTGTTTTGCCTTCAATTTCGATCCTGTTAAGCAAAACTTCGGTAGGGAATATTTCTCCTGTATTTATTTTTTTGTGATTCCATTCAAAAAAGCTACTTCCTTTTTCTAATGCTAATTCGATATGCTGGTTAGATAATGTTGAGGAATCTTTGCCTGATGGTTGCATAGGCGGCGACAAATCGGCAGGATGATTGGAACAAAACTCATCTTTACTTTTTAAACCAAACATTTTTAAAGCAGCATTGTTGCAATCAAAAAAGCTTTTTTTATCTAAAAGCATAACAGCGTCGCTTGTGGAATCATAAAGTGTACGGAACTTTATCTCTGAATTTTTTAAAGCTTCCCTCGCTTTTTTGTTGTTGGTAATATCGTGTTGGATTGCAACAAATCCTATACATTCATTTTTTTCATTAAGAATCTGGTTTGCAGAGCCTTCTATATAAATTAAACTGCCATCTTTTGTTTTATTTATTAGCTCTCCTTTTATTGCTTGACCATCAATAATTTTTTTCCAAAAATTTTCATAATCTTCGTTATTCATAACACCACTTTTTAATATACGCGGCGTAACTTTTCCAACTACATCATCTTTTGTATATCCATAAATATTAGTAAACTCAGGATTAATAAAAGTAATTATTCCTTCCAGATCTGTTGTAAATATTGCTTCACCGGAAGATTCAACAGCTCGTTTAAGTTTAAAAATTTCTTTTTCAGTGCGTTTACGTTCATTGATATCGCGCGTCATGCTAATAATATGCGGGATATTTTGTAAATAAATAACTTTTGCGGATAATAAACCAAAAACCTTTTCTCCGTTTTTCCTGACAAAATTTGCTTCATAATTATTGCAATATCCTTTTTCACTAAGTTCTTTAACAAATTTTAGGCGATCTTCCGGATTTTCCCATAGGTTGATATCAATGCTTGATTTTCCTGCAACGTCTTCTCTGGTATAGGCAGTTATAGTAGTAAAAGCATCATTAATGTTTATAATTTTACCATCGTTTAGTCGTGAAATAATAATACTATCGGGACTTGTATTGAAAACCATTTCAAAATGTTCTTTTGCTTCCTTGATTTTTGCTTCAGCTTCCTTTTTTTCTTTGATTTCATCATTCAGAAGTTTATTCTTTTTTATGCTTCTTAATGTAAGAATCAGCAAAAAGAGTATTAATACAATTAAAGAAATTGATTCTATTACTTCAATAAATATTAGTTTATTCCAATAATCCGCGTTAAAATCCATTGCAAATCCAGCAAATGGTTTATTAGTTACATCATCTGTTAAAGGTACAATAACACTAATCCATGTTCCCCATCTATCACTAAATTCATTTGTAATTAATGCCTTCCCGTTTTTTAAAGGCTGTTTGAACATTATATCTGCTTCTGTATATTCTTGACCCGGCGGCGAGTAATCAGGTGAGTTTACAGGTTCGGAATCAGCAATGAAATATATTTTTCCGTTACGCTCGGTATAAATATATGCAAATTTTGCCTTATTATTGATACGAATAATTTCTATCAGATTTTTTTTAATTATTTGATATTCGGGCTTTTTAATATCGGCAGGTTTTGCTTCGAGCTTTTTAATGTATTCCTTTGGTAGTAATGCGCTTATTGATTTAGTAACTTGAAAAATATTTTCAATTTTTTCTTTTTTAAATTTTATCAAGGTATAACGAAGATATAGAACCCCTATCAATATCACTACAATTATTAATATCGCGTTCCAATATTTATTTTTATTTCGATAAATAAATTTCATAATAATTTCCCTTTTTAATTTAAGTAAAAAGGCAAAAATAAATTTTACTGATAAAAAACAGATGTTAAATATGCCCGCAAATTACAAAAAAATATACACAAAAACTGGAAAAATAAAAATAAAAAATAAATTTACTAAAATGCGTAAGCATAAAAAAAAGCCATAAAAATAATAAAATGTTATTAAAAAAAATGTTTTTTTTTAATTTTAAGATGTAAATAAAAAATTTATTACATTTTTTACTCAATTTTACTGAATAATTTATAATTTGCAGCCTTATTTTAAATTTATAAAAAGATATTATAATGAATTATAATAATCACATAATTAGGGTTTTAATAATTAATGCGCTTGTATTGTTATCGTTTTTTTTATGTAATGGGAATGAAATAACAGAAAAAGAAAGCGGAAAAGCTAATAAAACTGAAGAAAAAGCATTCAATGCCGGCGAAATGATTATCGAACATATTGTTGATGCTC
>JAAXXA010000064.1 GCA_013334735.1 Bacteroidota bacterium | reverse complement strand
CAAATGCTTTAAAAGAAGTTGTTTCAACCTACATACAGGAACACCAACTAGCGATGGGACAGATTATGAATGCTTTGCGAATATGTATTGTGGGCGCTTCGACAGGTCCCGATCTATTTGAAATAATAAGCATGATAGGTAAGGATGAAACGATAAATAGAATAAATTTTGCAATTAAAAAATAAAGTGCTATTTTTGCATAATTAGTGCTTGTCCATAAACTCAATTCACAAATAAATTCATGGACACGAATTGCACGAATTTATTTGAAAAAATTATTTATAATTCGTGAAATTAGTGTCAAAACCTGACATTATGGTCAGAGTCTAATTAGTGTCTGTCCCTAATATAAGCGTTTTGTCATAGTGAGTTGTCACACTGAGCGAAGTAGAAGTGCAAACTATACAAAACGGCTGTTAATAAGATGCTTCGACTACGCTCAGCATGACACTTACGATAAAAAATGGACATTACAGACAGACTCCAATTATACTGAATGAATGAATTATTCAGGTTAATTTAATTTTTCAGCAATGATGATAGTTCATATAGTTGATCCATTTGCAGCAGGATTGGCTACATTTTTAAAGCTTTTAACAGAAGAACTAAGTAGTGATTATCATATCATTGTTCATGGCGAAAGGAAAGAACTTGCTGATCCAAAGGACATAAAAAAATTCTTTCCCAAAAAAAATATTCGTTTCATATATTGGAAGTCAGTACAACGGGATATTAATCCGGTAAAAGATGTAATGGCTTATTTGGAATTAGTCGCTATTTTAAAACGTTTCCGTAAAGCGGATGTTATACATTTGCATTCTTCCAAAGCCGGCTTTTTAGGAAGGATAGCATGCAGGCAACTAGGAATTAAGCATGTAATTTATACTCCTAATGGCGCTCCGTTTCTGATGAGTAATGCAAGTGATGTAAAGCTGAAAATTTATGAAAAACTGGAGAAATTTGCGAATTTGTTTGGCGGGAAAATTATATGCACATCCTTGTCGGAGCAGGAAGAATATTTAAAACGCGGGATTGATGCCGACTTTATTAATAATGGAACGAATATCAGTAAACAATCTTTTAAAAGCGATAAAGATTACAATAAATTTAGAATTGTTACATCAGGGCGGGTTGTTGACCAGAAAAATCCTAAGCTATTTAATGATGTTGCATTAGCATTAGCAGATTTGAAACATTTTGAATTTATTTGGATTGGCGACGGTCAGGATGCAGACATTCTTACTTCCCCCAATATTATTAAAACCGGTTGGCTAAGTAAAGAAGGCGTTAGAAATAAAATAGCAACAGCCGATTTATATTTTTCCACTTCGGTTTTTGAAGGACTTCCATTTGCAGTGATAGAAGCAATGGCATTGGGAAAATGTTTGCTGCTCTCAAATTGTACAGGTAATGTTGATCTTGTTGAAAGTGGCAGGAATGGCGAAATTTATAACACCAAAGAAGAGGCTATTAATCATATTCTTTATTTTTACTTTAATAAAGAAATTACCGAATCAATGGGTATGGAATCAATCGAAATATGCAAGGATTATTTTAATATTGAGGATACCGCCAATAGGTACCTTCGGTTATACCAGAGAGTAAGAAGGCTTCCTGCATATTCTTCAGTATTCAAATGGGCGCTTAGATATTCCAGATAAATTTATACTATGCATGGGATAAAATGTCTCATATTTTAAGTTGGCAGTCAGCAATAAACAATCAGCAAAATATTGCCAACTGCCGACTGAAGATTGCCTACTTATAATGCGGAAATTTATCCCTTTTGCAGTATAACAACCAATAAAATACTTTCTTATATGTTTTCATTCTTTGCTTATGGCAATTCAAAATCTGCTAAATTAAATATCTTATATTATTCTATTTTATGTTATATCGCATCACTTTTTTTTAAAGGAATACCTGCAATAACAAACATACTGATGGTATGGATTTTTTTACTTGCAGTTGTAAATTTTAAAGGAAAAAATTACTTGTCTGCTTTTTCTGAAAATCGCGTAAATATTGGGATAGTATTATTTATTATTTATCATTTTATAAGTTTAGCTTTTTCAGTTGATAAAAATGCAGGAATGGAGGTTTTGTCAAGACGGATTCCACTGCTTGTTTTACCTGCTGCATTTTGCCTGATTTCGTTTGAAGCTAAAGCATGGTATAAGCTCCTGATATTTTATGCTTTTGCAACAACTATAGCTTCTTTAGCCGGGTTTTCTTATGGGGTATATTTGAATTTAAAATTTCATGATACGGGATACTTGTATAATGATAATATTTCAGCTTTTTTATTAGGCAAGCAATCTGTTTATTTTTCCTTTTATGTGAATTGCGCCATTTTCATTTTCACTTACTTTTTATTAGAAAAAATTGATTTTGTTAAGAAAATAAAATCTCTGATTATATTTTCAATAATATGGCTAATATTTATCTGTTTTATGCTGGCTTGCAAAACCGCTATGTTAGGTTTGTTTATAATTTTATTATGGACAGTTACCGGATATTTGATACGGAAAAGAAAATTTTTTGAAATTATTATTATTTCTTTTGCGCTTGTGGTTGCAATTTTTCTTGCTGTTAAAGTATCTCCTAAAACTTTAAATAGGTTTAAAGGTATTACTCAGACTGATTTCCAATATGACAATAAAAACAAAGAAAATCATTTTAATGCTGAATACGATGAAAGTAAATGGGGTAGCACCAACACACGGATTGCTATATGGTCATGCGCGATTGAAGTTTGGAAAGAGCATCCTGTTTTTGGTACAGGTATAGGAGGCAGAGATGCAGCTTTGAATGCCAAATATAAAGAAAAACAATTTTGGTATGCCCTTTCTACTGAAAAACACACTCATAATCAGTATCTCGACATTGGAATAAGCATGGGCGCTGTCGGAGAAATTATTTTTTTATTCTTATTCTTAATATATCCTTTAAAGATATTTTTGAAGCAAAAACAAGCATTAGCAATAAGTATATTTGCTTTTTTGGCTATATGTTTTTTTACGGAAAATATGCTGAATCGTTATCAGGGAGAGATATTAATAGCCTTTATACTTCCTTTAGTTTCAAAAATAAAAGATAAAATGGAAATTTAATTTATTTATTTTCAGCTATATACATATTAACAGCTGTTTCTGCATCGCCAAGATATTCAAGAACTCCATTTTTTAAATAAGCTACCCGTTGACAATATTTTTTTATTACATCCATGCTGTGGCTAACTAAAATAACGGTTTTGCCATCAATCCAACTTTTTTCAAAAACTTTAATGGCTTTTTCCTGAAATTTAATATCACCAACTGTTAATATTTCGTCAAGGAACATTATTTCGGCTCCGGCATTCACTGCAATTGAAAATCCAAGGCGGGCTATCATACCTGAAGAGAAGAATTTAATTTTAGTATCAATAAATTCCCTTAATTCTGCAAAGTCAACAATTTTATCAAATACTTTATCTATTTCTTTTATTTTCAATCCTAGTACGGATCCTGATACATAAATATTTTCACGAGCTGTAAGTTCATGGCTCATACCAACCCCCAAATTCATAAGCATAGTAGAACCGTTAATTTTAACATATCCAGTATCTGTAGGATATACTCCGGCTAAAACTCTTGCCAAGGTCGATTTTCCTGAACCATTTCTGCCAATTAAACCAAAACATTCACCTCTGTCAATCTGAAAATTCATCATTTTGAGGGCTGCAACTTCTTTTGGCTTGGGAGTATTAAAGAGATTAAACAACCTTTTTTTGACCGTATTATAGCTATCTTCAGAAATATAAAATGTTTTACTGATATTTCTGGCAATTACTGCAACTTTTTCCTTATTTAATTCCATAAATTATAATTTTTCAGCTGCTTTAGAACCTAATCTGTTTAATAAATAAAGTCCTATTAATAGGAAAAAAACAGAATAAATTAATCCCCAAAACAATAGCCCCCATTCCGGTACATGATTATACAAAACTACATTCCGCGCATTTATAATAATATTGGAAATTGGGTTTATATATTCTAATCCGGGAAGCGCTGCCCTAAATGTATCTAACTTATATAAAATGGGGGAAATCCAAAAACCCAGACCAATAATAATCAACCATATTTGCTGTATGTCTTTCGCTATTATGTATAGATTGCTTAAAATTAGCGAAAACCCTAAAGATAAAATTACAAGATTAAGAACAATTGGTATAAGAAAAATAATATGCCAACTTACATACATCCCTTTTTCGATAAAAATATAATATACAAAAAACATCAATATATTAAAGAACAAGCCAATAAGATTGCTCCCAATAACTGAAAGATAAATTTCAATTTTATTCATATTGGTATATTCATATAAATATTTTTTAGTCGCCAATATTTGAATTGTACCTAAGGAGCTTTCTACAAAAAAATTCCACAACACTAAGGCAATAAATAGGTATGAAACAAAATGGGGGATACCTGCCTTCATTATTACTTCAAAGGCAATATAATATATGAAAATTTCGGAAAGAGGTTTAATTAACGCCCATACTAACCCAAGCTTGTTCTCGTAATAACGTAATTTATATTCAATTTTGGATAAAAGCCAAAATCTTTCCAGTTTATTTGACCCTCTTACCCAATTCTTAAGAATGCTAATCATAAAATTTATTTATTTCTCAGTAATTTTAGTTTAAAAACGATTTTTCTCAGCTTTTTATTTGATTTTAATTTATGAAATAAATAATTATTTTTAATAAACTTAAAAAGAATATTTCCATTCAGATCATATATTTGGGTAGGATTATCAAATTCAAATCCCACTCCGTTATGATTTATTAAATTTATAAGCTCGGGCGCAAATTTAGAAAAATAATTTTTATGTTTCTCAGATATTAATTTATATAGATAAAGTTGTTTGTTTTTAGTGAAGTTTCTTGCCATCGAATTTTTCCTTATTCTGTAGTTCCACAGTGGTTCCGGCAATACAACTCCATTATATCCATTACTTAGCATATTAATTACGCTTTCGTAATCTTCCATTCCGTAAATCATTCTTGCGTCATTTAATCCAGAATGCAGAAAAGAATCTTTCTTGTAAATTAAAGCGCTTGAATTCAGCATATTATGAAACAAAATATATGGTGGTTCAGGATTAAACGCGGGCCAGTATCCTGAAGCGTTCCCGAAATATTTAGCCCAACATCCTACGAAAGAAACATTTTTGAAATTTTTTAAAATATTTAGCGCTTTTTCAAAATATTCCGGTTCTATTGTGTCGTCAGGGTCAATAAATGCAAGATAATCTCCTTTTGCAGCTTTTGCTCCATCATTTCTTGCATTGGATAAGCCTTCGTTAACTTTATTTATTATTTTTATTTTATGTTTTTTCGCTAATTCATTAATCTTTTCAATGCTCGATTCATTGGTGCTTCCGTCGTTGACAATAATTATTTCAATATTTTTATAGGTTGAATTTATTATTGATTCAATTGTTTCTTCAACATATTCACCCATATTAAAGTAAGGCACAACAATAGAAAGTAAAGCATCGTTTTTTTCTGTGAAATCATTTGTATTTACATTTATCTCATTATTTCTAATAAATGGTAATAATTTCTGCTCTTTGAAATCAATAATAAATTTAGTAAGGAGTTCATTCTTTTGTTCGTAAATGTTATTATATGAACATTTATCCTTAATTTTATTGATTGCATTTTTGCTTATTTCTTCAAGTTGCAAATTATTAAGAGTAAGAATTTGTTTTAATTGAAGTGAAAATGATTTTTTCTCAAAATGATCAAATAAAAATCCGTTTACATTATTGTCAATAATTTCGGAATGACCGCCCTGCACCGAAGCTAAAACAATTTTACCTCTGCTCATTGCTTCAAGCACTGTGTAAGGAAAATTTTCAACTACGCTTGGTACTAATACTATTTTTGTATCGTGTAAATATTTTTCTACTTTATCAGGCGAAATGTTTCCTAATAAAATTAACTTTTTGCTTTTAATTTCATCTTTATATGTTGATTTAATAAAATCGATCATATCTGTACCTTCAACATGATATTGATGTTCTCCTCCGCCTATCATTATTAATGATTGTTCAAATCCCTCATCCCACAATTCTTTAAAATAATTTATAACTTCCAAGCAACCTTTTTGTGGAGTAAGTTTACCAAAGAATGTAATTTTTTCTCCATTGTTCGGAAAAGTGTTTTCTTTACTATTCTGATATGGGTTTTTGATTACATGAATCGTTTTATCGGAAATATCAACTTTTGATTTTATTTCGTTAATAAGATATTGACTTGGAGAAATCAATAAATCGGCAGCGCGGATACAAAATCTTTCCATCTCCCCAATCCAGAAATAAGGCAATTTATAGTAAGGGACTTTATTGTATTCCAGATATAAAAATGAAGGAGCATGAAGTGTGATAACAACTTTCAAATCTTTGAATGTAGGATATTGCAAGCATTTAAACTGTAACAAATAATATGCAATTCCCATGTATTCCTGACTTTCTATAATATCAGGGGACCCTTCTTTTTGAATAATTTCCATTACTGCCTGCGAAAAGGCATAACTTAAATTTGCTTCGTATCCTAAAAATCCTTTTGTGTAATAAGTATTCGGATTAAAATAAATTACCTTATAGGAATCATAAGATTTTATCTGAATTTTATCAATACTAAAATTTTGAGTAAATACCGTAACCTCATCTCCTTTTGCAGAAAACATCCTTGCTGTTTCGACCGAATAGGTGGAAATACCACCACCATATAAGGGTGGGAACTCAGATGTAAGAAGCCAGTATTTCATATAATTAGTGCCTAAAGTTTATAAAAAGTGCCTAAAGTTGGAAGTGCCTTAATTGCCTAAAGTGAAAATATTTTTTTTAAATTAAGTACTCCAAACTCCAAGTACTCTAAACACTTCTTTTTTTAATAACAACATCGCAAAACATATCAGGATGCAATGCAAAGAAAAGCATTTCATAATTATTTTCGACCATAAATTCATTCGTTGCCTGCACAACACCATACTTTTCTTTAGTAAAATGGTCGTACATGATATAATCATTCATTATAATTAATCCGGTTTCTTTAATTGTACGCTTTGCCTGAAACAAATCCTTTTTTACCGATTGGTAATCGTGAGCGGCATCAATATAAATCCAATCAAAATAATTTTCGTTATAAGTTGCCATAGAATCCCAAGATAAACCTTTTAAAATTTTTACTTGCTTATCATAAGGTTTAAATTCATTTCTGATATATTGTTCGTGTGTTTTTTTTGTAAATCTTTTTGCCTGAGGGTAATCATCAGAATAGTATGTGTCAATTAAAACTAATTCTTTGGGTTGAGTAACTCTCAACAGATGTTTGGACCAATCACCTCCGAGAACTCCTATTTCTACCCCTATACTATTTTTAGGAATGTATTCAAGAATATGATACCTGTTTGGAAGTATTTTGCAGTTAATTAAATGCTCATTGTTTAATTCGGTCATTTTTATGCACTTTTAATTATTAATTTTCAGCATATCTTTTTTTTAATTCATCCATATAATTTCCAAAAAACATATTAGAATCTATTGCTTTTTTTATACACATTTTTTTCCCTTTAATCATTAATTCTTTATCTCTTGCCATTGATGTTGGTCGTACTCTATAATATGCAATGCCATTAGGTTGATATTTGTATTTTGGAGAAAGAGAAGCAACTTTTAAATGAAAATCCCAATCCTCATGGTTTGGTAATTCAGTATCAAAATATAAATTTTCGATAGTTGATTTTTTAAATAAAAAGCAATGAACAGGTATTGATAATTCTGTTTCCCAATTTTTAATAAAATCTAAAACAGGATCATTGTTTAAAATTAGCCTGCTGTATTTCCAAGTTTTATCTTTATTTCCATCTTCAAAACACAAATATTCCGAGTAAGAAATATCAACATTCCTATCTTCTACAAAATCATATATTTGACTAAATATTTTATTTGATGAAAGTAAATCATCTGAATCTAAAAATTGAATAAAATCTCCTGTCGAGTTCTTCAAACCTTTATTTCGTGTATCCCCTAAGCCTCCGTTTTCTTTATAAAAATATTTTATATTTGAAAAAACAGAAGTGTATTCTAACGCAATTTCTTTAGTATTATCAGTGCTCCCGTCATCAACAATTATTATTTCAATATTACCATGCTCTTGTAAAAGGACATTAAAAATAGTTTCTTTAAGGTATAATGCTTGATTATAACATGGAATTATCACAGAAACTTTATTTAATCCTGCTTGTCCTTTTCTAATAATATCAATATGATTGCTATAAAAAGTTTTAAAACTTTCATCTTCAAAAGAATTTATCCATTTCCACATATCTACTTCTGCCAATTCGGTTGAATATCCAATATCTCCCGGATGATATACATTAACAGAATCGTCAATCAGGCAAAGTTTATTATTTTTTCTACAAAAATATCCTTTAGCTACATCAAGCCCCCACCCATATAAGTTTATATCCAGATCAACAGGAAAAATTTTTTCAAGGATATTCATATCAGCTAAAAACATAAAACCTTCAACAAAAGGTACTGATCTTAATCCCGAATTATTTCCTTGTTTACAATAAGCATGGCTTCTTCCTGAAGATGAAGGAGAATATACTCCTATTTTTGTTAAATCAAGTTTTTTAAGTGTTAAAGCCATCTTGTCTATTTCGGAATTCTCACAAATTACATCTGAACAGATAGATAGCAAAAAGTCGTACTTGTTTGTTTTTGCATAGTTATATGCGTTATTTAATAAGCCTGAGTAATATACATTTTCCAGACAAATAAAAGTTTTGTCTTTTATTTCAGATCCACTATCAATAATTATTGTATCAAAATATCTCGAAAAATTATTTCTTAACTTTATCGCGTTTTCATTGTTATTATGGTTAACAATAACACATACGATTTTTTCACTTAAAATGGAAGGACTTTTACTTTTAAATAAATATGGATTATTTTTTAATAATAAGATAAGTTTTTCAATAAATTTGAATCTGATAAGAATTCTATCTTTAATTATACCTATTAATTTTCTGTTTTTATAAGTATCATTATACCACTCTAATTCTTTTTCTGTTTTTTTTATCTCAGCTTTTAATCTGTTAATTTCATCTTGTGTATTTGTCATATTTCTCTGTTATTTTTAAAAATTCTATATTTAATAACTCCTAACAGACTCCTGTTTTCATAAGTATTTTGAAATATTTTTTTAACAGCCTTATATTCGTAAAGTTTTTTGTTTAGTGATGCAATCAATTCCAAATTGTTATTATGTTGCAAATTTTTAAATTCATCGTATTCTTTTTTAATTTCTTTTAATTTATTTTCTAAGTCATTTCTTTTATCTTGAACATTCTTAATTTCATTTTTAAAAATGTCATTTTTATTATTCAGATCTTCTATAAGAATATTTTTTTCAGCTATAACTTTATTATTTACTTCAATTTGTTTTTCAAAATCTTTTTTATTTAAAATAAAATCTTTTACAGATAGAATGTTACTCTGCAACACTCTCCTAAAATCCTAGGCGCTCTTCAGATGCTGGTCGAGGAAATCCTTCTCCGCAACAATCAGTACCAGGTGCTGAAGGCTTCCGGTGTCCGCGAAGCGATGGAAATAGCCGAGGAACATGTCCCTTCGCTCATCATATGCGATTACTACATGCCCGACGGGGACGGATTCGATCTGTGCAGGAAGATCAGGGAACATCCGCAACTCCGGGACACGATGTTCATTCTCCT
>JAAXXA010000063.1 GCA_013334735.1 Bacteroidota bacterium | reverse complement strand
AAATATATCGGACATCCTGTATTCAATGATGAAACTTACGGAGGTAATTATATATTAAAAGGAACCACTTTTAGTAAGTATAAACAGTTTATTGATAATTGTTTTAAAATCCTTCCGCGTCAGGCATTGCATGCAAAATCGCTTGGATTTACTCATCCCGGTACCGAAAAAAATGTTTTCTTTGATTCGGAATTACCTTATGATATGCAGACTGTTATTGATAAATGGAGAAAATATATCTCGGATAAAAAAAATGAATTTGACGAATAAAATGGTAATCGGTGTTCGGTAAAAATGGTAAGTGGTAATAGTTGATTTGGCAGATTAAATTAATGGAGTTTGTTATAAAAGCATCAACTAAACGATTGCAGCTCAAAAAGTTTTTTATAAAGTCCATTTTTTTCAACTAATTCAGAGTGCATACCCCGTTCAATAATTTCACCTTTTTGTATTACAATAATTTCGTCGGCATGTTGTATTGTAGATAAGCGATGAGCTATAACCAGAGAAGTTCTGTTTTTCATAAGCTTTTCGAGAGCATCCTGAACAAGCCGTTCCGATTCTGTATCTAGCGCAGATGTAGCTTCATCAAGAATTAAAATAGGCGGGTTTTTCAAAATAGCGCGTGCAATACTTAAGCGCTGACGCTGACCACCTGAAAGTTTACCGCCTCTGTCGCCGATATAAGTATGATAACCATTTTCGAGCTCCATAATAAACTCATGCGCATTAGCAATGGTAGCCGCTTCAATTACCTGCTCTTCATTCACATTTGTAAGACCAAAAGCTATGTTGTTAAAAACAGTATCATTAAAAAGTATGGATTCTTGGGTTACAATACCCATAAGCCCTCTAAGATCGTTAATTTTAAAATCTTTCAAAGTAATTCCGTCAATAATAATTTCACCTTCAGTGCAATCATAAAATCTTGGGAGGAGGTCAACCATTGTAGATTTTCCGCCACCTGAAGGACCCACCAGCGCTATAGTTTTACCTTTATTAATAGTAAGATTGATATTTGAAAGCACTTCCTCTTTTTCGTAAGTAAATCTAACATTTCTGTAAACAATATCTTTTCTGAATTCTTTGATTTTAACAGCATCAGGCTTCTCCATTATAATTTCTTCTGCATCAAGTACTTCTTTGATTCGATCAACGCTTGCGGAACCTTTTTGGAGATTATAATATGCTGTTGTTATTGATTTTGCAGGAACAATTAATTGTGAAAAAATCACTACATAATAAATGAACATTACAGGAGGTATATTTGCTTTTTCACCAAGAACAAGATTCCCACCAAACCATATAATAATTACAAGCACCAGCACTCCTAAAAATTCGCTCAAAGGATTAGCAAGGTCTCGTTTTCTGTAAACTTTTATCATCAAACGAGTATAGTTTTCGTTTATTTTATTAAACTTTTGTTTGGAATAACCTATTGCATTAAAAGCTTTGATAATCCTAAGCCCTGATATTGTTTCCTCAATTACTGATAAAATACTACCCATTTTTTTCTGCACTTTATCCGAGCTTCTCTTTAAACTTTTTCCTATACGACTTATTAGAAAAGCAGTAACAGGCAATAGAATAAATACAAACAGAGTAAGCTGAGGGCTTATTATTATTAGTGTAACCAAAAAACCGATTATTGAGAGTGGGTCTCTGAAAACCATTTCAAGAGAAGTCATTATCGACCATTCAACTTCCTGTACATCATTTGTCATACGTGCTATGATGTCGCCTTTTTTTTGTTCGGTATAGTATGAAAGAGGCAGTATTAATATTTTATGATAAAGGTTATTGCGTATATCCATCACTACGCCATTACGCACATTTGCAAGGTAATACATTGCCATGTATCTAAAAAAATTCTTAAAGAAAAATAATACAATAACCAAAACACAAATAAAAATCAGGGCTTCAACTTTTCCATATTCAATAATAATTTTACTTATGTAATAATTGAAAGAAGCAATAATTGAGTCCATTTTAAAAACAAAATCCGGTTTAACCAGCACAAGTTTTTGCAATCCAAATAACAGCTGCAGTATGGGAATAATCATTGCTAACGATACCAGTGAAAACAAAACGAAAAATATATTGAATAATATATTCAGCAATGCATATTTTCGGTATGGAATAACATTTTTAAGTATGTGAAAAACATTTTTCATAATGGAACATTCGTAAATTTCGGCAAATCTACGAAAAGTATATCTAATAGCAATCTATGATTAATATTGAGTTGCATTCTTCCACCGGAAAAATTCAATATTACCTCTTTGAATACAAATGGTATTAAATAAGAATATCAATAAAATTTTTGGTGTGATCTGCCATAAACAATGGTATATTTAATAATCCATCATCATATTTTAAATTGCGTAAAGAATATCGAATATTTAACTCAGGAGAAATATTAAAGGTTTCCTGCCATGACTGTTTTTCCAGATGGTTAAATTTTTTATATCAGATCTTTGTATCTTTATATTTCACACTTTATGTGCCTTTTATGTGATTAAATTCACATTATTGGCACTAATTATTGATAAATATATAAAACAAAAACTAATTCGCAAGATTTATTTATTAAAAAATTATAGGGCTACCAGAGAGGATAAGTCAGAACAAGATTATTCTTTAATAAATTTCTTCACTATAATACCATTTACCGATTTCACTTTTATATAATAAATACCTCGCGCAAAACCTGATATATCAATGTTTGAATTATTATCAATGGCATTAATACTTTTTAACATTTGTCCTACGGCATTCATAATTTCAATTCCGGATTTTTGTTTCACAAAAACTTGAATTTTATCAGTTGCAGGATTTGGATAAAATGAAAACAAATCCGAAGTATTGGTATTTTCATAAATTCCGTTAGGATTATTTGTTGCGATATTTGAGCGCGAAGAACTGTAGGATTTTGAAGGATTACAGAAGTTTGGACTTACTACTTCCACCTGATAATAAATATATCCTGCAGGAGATGTAAAATCTGAAAATTGAGTACTTCCTCCCGAAGTTGTTCCAATTAATTGCAAAGAATCCGGTGAAGTTCCTCTGAGTATTCTGTAAGAAGAAACGATAAAACCTTCATAAGGTTCCCAATCTAAATTCCAGGTAGTTCCCATTCCCTGATTAATATTCAGGTGCATGGTTTTATGCGAACCACTTTTATTAGATTCAAGTCCGCAATTATCAAAAATAGAAATCTTATATCTGCTTGACTGTACATTAGGCAGAGAGGCATTATCAACAAATACGCTCATACTATCATAAGGTTCAGAACCAATTTTTTCAAATACATCCGTAGTAATTGTTTCTCTATAGATATAAAACGAATCAATTGACAGAGAAAGAGGTTTATTCCATGTAACCAGATTTTTATTTGAGCTGTCAACACTTACAATACAAATTTCAGGCGCATTTATAGGAACCATTGTAACGTTTATATCATTTGTAGCAACACAACCATCAGATGTTGTAACAGTAACAGTATATACCTGATCTGAAGTTGGTGTTAAATAAGGATTAGCAAGGGTTGAGTCGGATAATCCAACAGAAGGAGACCAAGTGTAAGTAAGGGGATCTGTTCCCGTATAATTTGTGGAGGTAATAAAAGCAATGGTGTCGCCGCAAATTATTGTTGTGTCAGCCCCTGCATCTATAGAAATTGCTATTGGTTCAGTGAGTGTTATGCTTTTTACAATAGAACAAGCGTAACTTGTTTCTGAAACTGTTACCGTATAATTACCCGCAACAAGTCCTGAAACATTAGGTGTAGTTTGTTCATTGCTCCAATGGTATGTATAAGGCTCAGCACCGCCGGAAACTGTAGTTGTTATTTCTCCAGTTGCGGCGCCATTACACAAAATTGGTTGTGAAATGCCCAGCGAAACAACAAAAGAGGGTATTCCAGTCTGATATTCATAAGCGCCTATATCAATACGACAAACATTTTTGCGTGGATTACCTGCTATATCTGTTGATGGATATATACCGTTCGGATCACCGGCATCAATGCATGGAGATGAGTTTTGTAAAGACCAATCAGCAGTTAATCCATTATATCCTGTTCCGCTACCACCTGAAGGTGTAGCAAATAAAGGATCAGTATCAATATTGTTTTGGTATGCTCCCGTATAAAAATTATTATTAAGTTCAAAAGCAGCCGTTCCACCTTGTATATCGGAATAATAAAATTTTGGATCGCTTGAATCATCATAAAGATAAATCTGCGTGCCGCTTGTTGCAGCAGTGTTTCCATAAATAATGCAATTACGGAAAATTGGGCTTCCATCTGAACAAGATAGAGCACCACCATTATTTGACGCGCTATTGTTTGTCAAAATATTATTAGTCAATGTTGGTGATGCATTATAACATAGTAGCCCTGCGCCATTGCCGGCATTATTATTCGCAATAACATTATTTGATATATCTGTAGAGGGATCACAGTTAACACATTTAATACCTCCACCACCAGAATATTCGTTATTATTCGAAGTAACAGTATTACCACAAATAAAATTGAATTTAATAATGGCACTTTCGGTATAACATCTAATTCCACCACCGCCTGAAGTAGCCGTATTATTAGAAATGATATTGTTTGTTATAGTGATATCAGCACCTGCTTCAATCCCTCCGCCACTATTTTGTGCGATATTCCCTGAAATGGTATTATAACTTATAGTCGGATTACCTCCTTGTACATAAATTCCGCCGCCTGTATTAGCTTGATTATTTGAAATAATATTGTTATTAATAATTGAATTACCGCCAAAAATTTTAATTCCTCCTCCCTGAGTGGAAGAATTATTCGAAATAGTATTATTAACAATAGAAGCATTGCCGCTTTCAATATAAATACCGCCTCCATTAATATTTATACTTCCATTTGTACCTGAATTATATGAAATTAGATTATCGTTAATTATTGGACTGCCTGACCGTATAGAAATTCCGCCTCCTTCTTCAAAGCTTGTATTATATGAAATAGTACTATTACTCATTATTGGGTTTGCTGCAACAATATAAACTCCTCCAGCACTATTATTTGCAGAACATTTCGTAATTAAAGAATGGTAAATGATTACTTTAGAAAAATTATTGATATAAACCGCTCCGCCATTATAATCGGGTGAAGTTCCTATTGCCTTTCCGTACTGCAGTTTGCAATAAACAATCTTTGAAGAGTCATTGGTTGCAGGTGTGTTGTCGAATCGTATCCCTCTCCAACCTTCTGTGGTGTTTATTGCAGTAAAAGTAATAGTATCAGCTATAGTACCAATAGCTAGCAGTCGCCCTTGCACATTTAATTTATAAGCTCCCTGAAAAATCACGTTTACACCCGGCTGTATGGTAAGAGTAGAGTCGTTGGGTATTTGGATACTGCCTTGTACATTATAAGGCGAACCTGCAAGAGTCCATGTTCCGCTAACATAGCCGACAGGAATATCAGTTGCGATTGTTGTTGCATTTAAGCAAAGTATTGCAATTGCAAAGAAAAATATTCTTTCCATGATTTATTCAGTTAAGTTGTGCAGTAAAGGTATATAAATAAACTAATAATGTAGTTAAAATATTTTTATTTTTTGATGAGGATACTAAGTCATCTGACATCCAATAATATTCCGGTTTCTATATAATCGGTTCCGTCAAATACAAATTTTATGACGTTAATTACATTGGAAGAGGTTGTAAGCGAGGGGGGAGTGCCACCTGTCCATTTTATACCTGTAGGCCATGTAAGTGTTCGTCCGCCTGTACCATCCTGTTTTATTATAAGAGTGTAAACACCTCCGCTCATTCCATTAGCAAATGTTAATGAACGAAGACTAGTTAATGTAATTTCCTGCACATTGCTTTTGTTCCAATCCACTATGGCCGGTGTGGGAGCTATTACAGTAATGGTTGCATCAGCAGAAGATGAGGTGCAAGGGGAATTACTGATTGTCCAGCGTACCACATAACTCCCTGCTCCACCGGCAGGTGTGAATGTTGTATTATAAACAGTTGTGCTTCCAAACTGGCTTGATGATGTGCTTGGTCCACCGGTTATTGACCATACTCCTGTTCCGACAGCAGGATTATTTCCTGAAAGCGTTGCGTTGCCTATAGTGTATATAGTTTGAGCAGAACTATTAGTAGCTGCAGTGGGATTAGCTTTTAAAGTTTGTGTACCACCAACAGATGTACTACCTGTTTTAGAACTTGTAGATGTAAGGTCTCCAGTAGTTATTGCATTAACAGCAATAGTATTATTGTTGGTTGTACCTGAGGCAATATCGGCTGTTATCCAGAAATAATAGGTGGTACCGATCGTAAGAGTGGGACTTGAAAAAGCAGCGAAAGTACGAGCACCCGCGTTTCCGGAAGAAGCCAAATCAGTTCCTAATTGAGAAGCGCCGGAAATATCGTTTGTAGTTGCCCTATACCATAATTGATATTTTGTGATGTCTGCCTGAATGTATGATCCTGTTGTTGTAAAGCCAACATTTGTAAGATTTCCATCGCTATTAGTAACTGCCAGACTAAAACTTTGTATTACAACTTTTGTTGTTCCTGCACACTGGTTTGCTTCAGAAGGAGCGTTTGCTCCAAGAGTAACGGTAGAAAATCCATTATAAAGCTTGTATATTTCTGTAGATGTTAAAGTCCTATTAAAAACAGCTACATCATCAATATAACCATTGTAAAACCAATAACCATCGCTTCTTTTGCCTATTTTAAATGAAGTAGTTCCACTATAAATGCTCGTGAATCCTTGTACATCATGAGCTGTGCCCACACTGTTACCGTTCACATAAAAAGTAACATCGCTGGTTGAAGCGTCCAACACTCCTGCCAAATGAAGCCATTGACCTGTAGGTATATTTATTCCTGATACGCCAGGTGTTGATACGCTTGTATTTCCGTAAGGTGAATAATAAAATCCAATATTACCATTGCTTCCAGGACTAACAATAAACAAATATTGCTGTCCGGTGGGAGTATTATATTTTCCAGCTAAAACCTGATTTGCATCGGTGCTGTTAAAGTAACACCATGCGGTAATAGATATACGGGGAGAGATATTTAAGGATGAATTAGTCCCATTGTCAATATAACTTGATGTTCCGTTTAAACTTGCACCCTGCCCAAACTTTCCGTAAGAATTTCCGAAAGTAACATTACTGGAGCTTCCGTTATTGCTCCCTTTGGCATCGTTTGAATTGCCCTCTAAACGGTAATAAGAAACAAGATTGGCATCATTATACAATGGCGTTGATAACAATTCCTGTTGGGCGAAACATTTAACAACAGGTAGTCCGCTAATCAAAAGATAAGTAAAAACAAGCAGGACGCGTCTTTTGGAAAATAGATAAGACGCAAATGACAAGCAAATAATTACTTTGTTCTTTAACTTAGTTTTTAAATAGCATGCTTGATTTTTCATGATTTTTTTGTTAATGGTGAACATTTAAAGTTGTTCCGATATCTATATAATTGGAACCATCATAAACAAATTTTACAACATCTACAGCATTAGCAGAAGATGTTAAAACAGGAGCAGTTCCGCTTGCAAATCCTACATTAGAAGGCCATGTAATTGTTCGTCCACCAATAGCATCCTGTTTTATAATTATTATATAAAGGCCACCACTTTTGCCGTTGGTAAATGTAAAAGACCGATTTGCAGACAATGTAATTTCCTGTACATTGCTGTTGTTCCAATCAACTATTGCGGGAGATAGCGTTGTAAATGTTCCATCGGCAGAATATCCTGTACCCTCGCTGTTAGTGGCATAACCTCTATAATATATTAGTGTACCTGATGGCAATCCTGCTCTTGTGTGGGTAAACACTCCGGTAGTAGTCCCACCCTCGGCAACACAGTTGGTTGTTGGGTTAGCCGAAGTTCCCCAGCATGTGCCTCTTGCTGTGATGGCAGCGCCTCCATCAGAAGTTACATTTGCGCCCAATACGGCGCTATTGCTTGTAACAGATGTAACTGTAGGAGACGTAACTGTTGGAATATTAAGAGTTGTAAAAGTAACCTCATTTCCATAGCTTGTACCAACCGAATTAATTGCATAAGCTCTAACGTAATAAAGGGTACCGGCAGATAAACCGGTCATTGCAGCGGTATAAGCTCCTGTGGTTCCTGATGAAATTGCCTTGTTGTTAGCAGTGGTAGGGCTTGTTGAAGTATTCCAACAAACTCCACGTTCTGTTATAGTAGCTCCACCATCAGCTGTTACAGTTCCGTTTCCTGTTGCTGTAGAAAGAGCTATTGAGGAGACTGCTTGAGTTGTTACAGTGGGTGCAGAAGTAGCAGATACAACAGTAAATGTTCCACTTACAATAAATGTAGCGATTGAGTTTGCGCCATTTGTTGTAATTGTATTTCCCGTTCCTGTTAAAGAACAAGTACCAAAATTTGCTGTTACATAAGAGATAATAACGATGCCATCACTGCCATTCCCCCCAACTTTTCCACTACCATACGCACCACTACCTCCTCCTCCTGAGCCAGTATTAGCTGGTGACGCACTTGAACCATTAGTATTATAAGTTCCGCCTGCTCCGCCAATACCAGAGCCACCGCTCCCTGCAGTGCTATTACCACCACCTCCTCCTCCAGCAGCATAAATTACAGAACTTCCGGAAATTGAATTAGATGTGCCTGCACCACCATTTCCACCGGTATCAGTACCAGTTGAATTTGAGCCAACTGAAGCCGACCCTCCTCCTCCTCCTCCATTAGAGTCTCCGGAAGATAAACCCACTCCTCCGCTATTTCCCTGAGTTGCGGATCCTCCAGTATTATTTCTATGAGCGCCACCACCTGATGCACCATTACTCCCATTTGGAACTGCTCCGGAAGCTCCTCCTCCTCCCCCATAAGCGGTTATTGAACTAAAAATACTACTATTACCATTATTTCCTTGTGTTGCATCATTAGTCCCCATACCCTTAGTTCCAACAGTAATAGAATATGTTTGAGCGGAAACATTATAGGAAGCATTGTATTGATATCCCCCGGCTCCTCCTCCTCCTCCTCCATTGGCACCACCACCAGCACCACCTCCTACTACTAATGCTTTTACAGAACCTATAGGAAATCCTGTCTCAACACTAAAAGTACCGCTACTGTAAAATGTGTGAATTGTATATATTCCACTAGTCGTTATAGTGCCACCATTGATAGTGTATCCAGACCAATCGGCTGTTACATAAGAAATAATTACTATACCTGAACCTCCAGTTGCACCAGGAACATTATCTCCTCCTCCTCCTCCTCCTCCAGTATTTGCTGTTCCTGCACCCGGTGTAGAACCAAATTTACTCCCAATTCCACCACCACCAGCTCCTCCAGCACCAGCAGTAGAAGCATCTGTTGCACCTCCTCCTCCTCCTGCATAGGTTATAGAAACCCCAGAAATCGAGTTTGCTATACCATCTCCACCATATCCTCCTTTTGTATGATTTGCAATAAGATCTTCACCATTAGCACTCGCTCCTCCTCCTCCAGATCCACCGTTACCTCCACCACCCCACACTTGGTTTCCTCCTCTATTTCCTTGGCCAACATTTCCACTACCTCCATTACTATTAGCACCAATACCTGCAGCTCCCCCTCCTGAACCGCCATTTGCTCCAGTTGCAGTAGCCTCAGAGCCACCACCTCCTCCTCCAAAAGCTGTCATTGAATCAAAAATAGAATTAGAACCATTAGTACCTTTACTATTTGTGTTTGAAGAGCCAGCTCCGCCACTTCCAACCATAATGCTATATTTCTGAGCTGTAATA
>JAAXXA010000575.1 GCA_013334735.1 Bacteroidota bacterium | reverse complement strand
TATCAATTGTTGCCTGGTTAACAGAATCTTTATCAATAGCAACAGGACTCATAGCAGCAATCTGCATTGCAATTTCTTTTCCTATGTTATCAATATTTTCAACATTTTCCTTATTGAAAGCTACAATAGTTCCAAGCCTGTTCCCTATGTGATTATATGCAAAAGTTATTGAACCTTCAATAAAATCATAACTCGAAACTGCCATTTTTTCACCTGATTTTCCGATAAGATCGGTCAGATTTTCTATAACTGTACGCCCGTTTAGATTAGCTGATTTTAAATCTTCTAAAGTAGCGGGGGTATTAGCAATAGCATAATTTGCAACATCTTCCGAAAACTTTATAAAATCGGCACTTTTTGCAACAAAATCAGTTTCGCAATTAATCATGACGAGAATTGCTTTTTTACTATCGGGGGAAGTTTTTGCAAAAACCAAACCTTCATTAGCGGCTCTGTCAGCGCGACTATTTGCTACTTTTTGTCCTTTTTTTCTAAGATAATCAATTGCTTTTTCAATATCTCCTTCTGATTCAACAAGCGCTTTTTTACAATCCATCATGCCTGCGCCTGTCATTTGTCTCAGCTTGTTTACTTCTGCTGCAGTAATATTTGCCATTTTGTTATAATATTATAAAATTATTTAATAGATTTTTTTAATCCTATTGTTGGTCTTTTTGCGCCTGCGCTTTTCCCAGCAGTTTTATTTGATTTTCTGGCGTTTTCTTCTTCTTCTTCTTTCAATTTTAATGCTGCTTTAGCTTCTGCTCTTTTTGCTATACGGATATTTTCCTCATCTTCATCTTCTTCAAGTTCGGCAAGAGTTTTAGATTTTATTTTTTCACTATCCAAAGCTTCTTCGCGTTCTTCGGCAATTTTATCTTTATCAAATTTTCTTTCAGCTAATCCTTCTTCAATAGAATCAACCATATATTTCACTATTATATCAATTGATTTGGCTGCATCATCATTTGCAGGAATAGGGAAATCTACTTCATTTGGATTTGAATTAGTATCAACAATTGCAAAAGTAGGAATATTTAATTTTTTGGCTTCTGCAACGGCAATATGTTCTTTGCTGATATCAACTATAAAAAGAGCTGCTGGTAATCTGGAAAGGTCGGAAATACTACCGAGATTTTTTTCAAGCTTTGCTCTTTCGCGGGAAACCTGTAATCTTTCTTTTTTCGACATATTATCAGAAGTACCATCAGTAAACATTTTATCAATGTTTGCCATTTTTCTGACAGCTTTCCTGATAGTAGCAAAATTTGTTAACATACCTCCGGGCCATCTTTCCGTAACATAAGGCATATTAACTCTTTTTACATGATCAGCCACAATATCTTTTGCTTGCTTTTTGGTAGCAACAAAAAGAATTTTTTTACCTGATTTTGAAATTTGTTTAATAGCTATAGCTGCTTCATCAATTTTAGCTGCTGTTTTATTAAGATCTATAATATGTATCCCATTCTTTTCCATGAAAATATAAGGAGCCATGTTTGGATTCCATTTTCTTTTGAGGTGTCCAAAATGTACACCGGCGTCTAAAAGGTCATTATAATTTACTCTTGCCATATATTGTATGTTTCCTGTGAAAATATTAACGTTTGCTAAACTGAAATCTTTTGCGGGCTTTTTTCTGTCCCGGTTTTTTACGTTCAACCATACGAGGGTCGCGCCTTAACAGACCTTTTGCTTTAAGCGGTGGTCTGTGTTCAGGATTAATTTTACATAACGCCCTGGCAATAGCCAATTTTAAAGCTTCTGCCTGACCGGTAACTCCACCTCCGTCAATATTTGCCTGAATATCATATTTGGTCAAAGATTCGGCTATTTCGAGGGGTTGGTTAATTACATATTGTAATGTAGGTATTGGAAAGTATGTTTTGTAGTCTTTTTTATTAACAGTGATCTTTCCGTTGCCGTCTTTCAGAAAAATACGTGCAACAGCATTTTTTCTTCTTCCTAGTGCATTAATAACTTCCATATTATTATTTAATTGAGTTTAATTTAATTTCTTTTGGTTGCTGCGCTGCATGTGGATGCTCTTTGCCTGCATAAACAAATAGATTTGCAATTAACTGACTACCAAGCCTGTTCTTTGGGAGCATACCTTTAACAGCTTTATGTATAATTTCGGTAGGATTTTTTGCAAGCAATTCCTTAGGTGTTGTAAAACGCTGACCGCCAGGGTAACCTGTATGGCGAACATATTCTTTATCGGTCATTTTTTTACCGGTAAGTTTTATTTTTTCAGCATTAATGATAATTACATTATCACCACAATCAACATGAGGGGTAAAATTGGTTTTATATTTTCCTCTTATGAATTTAGCTACTATAGAAGAAAGCCTTCCAAGTACTTCGTTTTCAGCGTCCACCAAAATCCACTCCTTGTTTACAGTTGTGTTGTTAGCAGAAATTGTTTTATAAGTTAAGGTATCCATTGCTATTGTTTAATTTTACTATTCTGTTGTTATCCACTTTTACAAAATGGGTTTGCAAAGGTATAACTAATTTTTTATTTAACAAATTTAAGAACAATAATTTATTTTGATTATTGTTAATTGTTTTAAAAGTACTGATTTTCTTCAAAAATTTTAATCAAAGGGCAAAGAAAACTGGAAATAATAGATATTTTGTTTACGCTTTAGCATCCCGAAAACATTTAAATGCTTCGTAATAACATATAAA
>JAAXXA010000574.1 GCA_013334735.1 Bacteroidota bacterium | reverse complement strand
ATTTATAATTATCCAAACCCTTTTAAAGAAAGCACATGGTTTTATTTTGAGCATAATCAACCATGTTGCGACATTGAAGTTGAAATAAAAATATATACAATCTCAGGTATGCTAATAAAGACAATAATTGAAAGAGGTTTGGCATTAGAAAATAAAATTAATCCTATTGAATGGAACGGATGCAATGACAATGGTAAAAGGTTGGAAAGCGGTATGTATCTGTATAATATAAGAGTTAAAACTACTAATGGCTTTTTTCTGGAAAGTTCAAATAAACTTATAATTTTAAAGTAAACAATAATAATTTTATTTTTTCGTTATCTTTGCATTCTTAAATTTTTTTTTATGAAAAACCCAACTAACAAATTTGCTCTATTTTTGCTTGGATGCCTCTTATTTACAGGAGCTTATACTCAAGCGCAATTAAACACAATAACTACTGCCGTACCATTCCTTATGATTGCGCCCGATGCAAGATCAGGAGGCTTAGGCGATGCAGGTGTAGCTTCAACTCCTGATGCAAGTTCATTGCATTGGAATCCGGCAAAGTACGCTTTTATTGAAAAAGAAATGGGTATCTCTGTTTCCTATAGCCCATGGTTAAGAGCGCTTGTGAACGATATTAACCTTGCGTATCTTTCAGGTTATAAAAAATTTGGTAATGATCAGGCAATAGCAGCATCTTTGCTGTTTTTCTCAATGGGTGATATTACTTTCACCGATATTGTGGGCAACACAATCGGGCAGTTTAAACCTAGTGAATACGCATTTGATGCGTGCTATTCAAGAAAACTATCTGAAAATTTTTCTGGAGGTGTTTCGTTGCGTTATATACATTCGAACCTAACCGGCGGACAATATGTTGGAGGAGCTCAATCTCATGCAGGAAATTCAGTTGCAACTGATGTTTCTTCATATTATCAAAAAGAGTTTAAAATAAAAGAGACACCTGCAAAATTAGGATTAGGAATAAATCTTTCAAATATCGGTGCTAAAATATCATACACTGAAACTACAATAAGAGATTTTATTCCTATGAACCTTCGATTAGGAGGCGCATTAACTGTTGATATTGACGCTTATAATTCTATAGCATTAATAGTAGATGCTAATAAATTACTAGTTCCTACCCCACCCATATATCAAACTGATTCCAGCAATATGCCTTTATACGGCTCAAACGGAAAACCTTTAATTCAATCAGGAAAAGATCCCAATGTAGGAATTGTTTCCGGAATTTTTCAGTCTTTTGCTGATGCACCTAATGGGTTTAAAGAAGAAATTAGTGAAATATCTCTGGCAACAGGGATTGAATACTGGTATGATAAACAATTTGCAATTCGCGCCGGATTCTTCTACGAAGATAAAGATAAAGGAAATCGTAAATTTTTTACAGTTGGCGCAGGTTTAAAATACAATGTTTTCGGACTCGACTTTGCTTATCTTATTCCTGTAGAACAGCGCAATCCTCTTGAAAACACACTTCGTTTTACCCTTTTGTTCGACTTTGATGCATTTAAAGATCAAAATGCACCGCCGATGGTAAAGTAAATAAAAAAATATTGTAAATTGCAAAAATTAAATTGTAAATTGCAAATTTATAAAACACAGAATTATTAATGGTTTTGATGACTTATAAAATTTTACATTTTGCACTTTAAAAATTACATTATTTATTTTAATACTATTAGTTTACAGACAGACTCTAATTAATAATAAATGAAATACCGCATAGGTATAGGTTTCGACACACATCAGCTAAAAGAGAATATTGATTTTTGGCTTGGCGGAGTAAAAATTTCTCATCATAAAGGGGCATTGGGGCACTCAGATGCCGACACCTTAATTCATGCTATTTGCGATGCTTTGTTAGGCGCTGCAAATTTGGGAGATATAGGTAAGCACTTTCCCGACTCTTCTGCCGAATTTAAAGGAATTGACAGCAAAATATTATTAAAAAAAGTAGTCTTATTACTTGAAAAAAACTTATATTCAATAGGAAATATCGATTCCACAATTTGTTTGCAAAATCCAAAAATATCAAACTATATCCCTCAAATGAAAAAAGCACTTTCAGAAGTTATAAATATACCTGAAAGTGACATTTCTATAAAAGCTACAACTACAGAAAAACTAGGTTTTGTGGGAAGAGAAGAAGGTATTTCTGCTTATGCTATAGCTCTGATTCAGCAATTGTAATTTACCTGAGCCATGCGCATTTTTCTTATAGGATTTATGGGAAGTGGAAAATCATCATTAGGCAAAGATTTGTCGAATAAACTTGGTTTTGCCTTTATTGACCTTGACGATGCAATTGAAAAAAAATCCGGCAAAACTATCAGCAACATTTTTAATGAAGAGGGAGAAAAATATTTTCGTAATATTGAACATGAATGTTTGAAAGATGTTATTTTAACGGATAATGTTGTTGTAGCTACAGGGGGAGGAACTCCATGCTTTTGCAATAATATGGAACTAATAAATTTATATGGAATTTCTTTATATATAAAGTTAAATACAGGTATTCTTACTTCACGACTATATTTAAATAAAAGTAATAGACCTCTTATAAATAGCTTTTCAAAAAAAGAAGATCTACAAAAATATATTGAAAAAAATCTTAATGAAAGGGAAAAATTTTTCCCCTCAACAATAAATTTTGATTGCAGATAAAATTTTTCCCTTTCATCAAGATT
>JAAXXA010000573.1 GCA_013334735.1 Bacteroidota bacterium | reverse complement strand
TTCGTCAAACTGTGGAGTTTTAAATGGATGACGAACAACAAGAGACGCTAGAGTGTTTCGTCATTTTAGGCATCGTTTCGGTACTGGGATTAATCGCCACGGCGTTTATTTCCATTGCCCTGTTTTCAAATTAAATAACCGAGTGAACCCATGAAAATAAAAACCATACAGCAACATTATATCGATGTCCCAGATGAAGAAAAAACCGTGTTATTCCTGCTGTTAAACGGCTGGAAAAAGATTGAAAACATGCCGAAGTACATCAAGCACGGCAAGCTGGTAAACGTAAAATTTATGCAGGATTTAGTCGCTATCGTGGCAGATGTTGAGCAGACCGATAGTTATTCAATTACTCAAATGATTGCAGAGTGTAAAGCGAATGCCTAATGAAATGAATCAGCGTCAAAAAGCCAATCTGCAAAATGAGGCCGCCTAAGAGGCAGCCTCACTTTTAAAACCGGTAGTGTAATGATTTCGACCCAAAGCACTACCACCTTCCACTTATCAATGAGAGGTTTGATTATGGTATCACAATACCCAATCTATCAGCGCGACAATCCCAATGACGGGCGCGTTGAAAAAATAGTCTATTCCCCCGGGCAAAACGCCACAGAAAACAGCGGCTTTAAAAACATTCTGCTATTAGCTTTTGCGGCTTTGTTATTCGGATTAATCGCAATTGTCTTGGAAAGCATTTACGAAGCATTCCACGCCTATAAATTGCAAATCAACGTTTTATTTTATCGGGCTTTAATTGTTTCGGTGATATTTGCATTAGCATTTTTTGCAGGGATTTTGTTTTTAGTTTTTGAATCAAAAGCCAATAGAAAAGTTTCGGCTCTCAATACGAAAACAGAAGCCCTTGCTTATGATGAACTCGAAAACAATTCTGATAATGAGCTGGATGACTTTAGCAAATTGGTAGTGAGTGTTTATGACAATCTCCAGCAAAAAGGCTGCTATTCACAAACCCAATTAGCACTAGCGACGTTCGGGAATAAGGGCACGCATTATGCCAACCAACTGAGGGAAATTTTAGCCGAGCAAGGGCGCGAATTTTAATATGAGTTTAATAAAAAATAAAAAGAGAATTGAGATGTTAAATATTTTAGATTTTTGCAATAAAAATGACCCGATAAAAGCCTGTCAAAAGCCGTTTAATTTATACGGATATACAGTTGCAACAAACCACTATGCAATTATTTTTTCTCCGTTGCGGGGAAATATTAGTGAAAACACAGTGAAAGACAATTTCAAAGAAAATATAGGTTTTTGTTTATCAATGTGCCTGCATATAAATCCAAGTGATAAGCTTCCTCGGTTGTTGTATGAGACTCCGGCAGGTTATGGGTGCGAGTTTAAAGGCTATAAAATTGCTAATGGTTTTTTTAATAAAAACTATATTGATTTAATAAACGATATAGATACAAGAATTGTTATTGAACAATTTGAAAATAAAGGTGAAAAAATTAGTGGCGTGCTGTTTTTTAAAAACAAAGATCAGTTCGGCATAATTATGCCTGTTAGAGAATGGGCCTCTTAATTTCCTTTTCCTACCCTGCCCTGACGAGGGTGTGAAATTTAGCCGTGAAGTGAAGTTTCACAGGCATTTCACAGATATTTTCACACCTTTTTCACCTGTTTTTCACAGTAAATTTCACCCTTTTTTCACAGACTTTCACAGCAAGAAGGTTAATTATGTATGCACAAAAAAATAAATACAGCGCGGTAAGTTGGCAAGCATTAGAGTCAGAATGCGCTCGATTAAAATGCACCCCATTAGTCCGCTGGCGCGGTTTTGATGAGGGGTTTTTAATTGAAAAATTAAAACTGCAAAAAAAACATCCTGAATTAAACGAACGGATTGAACAGATAGTCGGGAAGGATCCATTTCTTGACTATTGGTTGGAAGAAAAAAGAATTGCGCAAGAAAGACTAAATTATTGTTTATTTATGGTTATCTCTGTTGGGATAATGATTTTTAACCAAAAAGTAGGGGGGGTATTGTTTTGTATTGCTTTTGTTTTAGCGTTTATTAGTAAGTTTGAAAAGCCGTCATTAGAGGGGTTTAATTGGGATCCCGAATACAAAAAAGCACTAAAGAAAAGTAGGGGGTAATAATGACTATTTCAAATCCTAAATTTATTGTATTTGATGAAGAAAACCAAGACCAGACTTATTTTGATATGGAGGAAGATGCAATTGCAGCTCTAAAAGATAGAGTCGAACAAGGAGCGTTAGAGTATGAGGCTGTTGATTTTGAGGCATGGGCAAGAGGGTTATTTATTTGCAAAGTTATTGCAAAAGTTAATTTTGAAGGCGAAGTGGAGATTATTAAAAATGACAGATAACAATATAAACAACATGGAAACCATGCGGGAATTATTCGACCTGGTAGATATTGCCGTTTTTCCGCATTCAATCAATAAAAAACGTGCTGAACAGATTTTAAATAAATTGTCCGCTTTAAATAGTTGGCCGCGTAAACCACAACCTGTTTTGCCTCCCTTGCCGGGAATTAAACGATGAAAATAACACATATACCGAAAGGCGGAATGTGCCAAGCCTGCAAAAAACAAAATGAAGATTGCAGCGAATTACCTTTTAAAACCATGCCATCAATTAGCCGCAAACCTCAATTAAATGGGTTAGTGATTGTGAAATGCACTGAGTTTGTAACTGCCAGGCAATCGCTAA
>JAAXXA010000572.1 GCA_013334735.1 Bacteroidota bacterium | reverse complement strand
AAGTAATAAAATAATTAATAATATTTTTTTCATTAAAAACATTTTACATTGCTGCAAACATAAATATTTTTTTTAAATACAGTATTCTCATGATGTTGTTACATTTTACTTTCGCAACATTTATCGATTAAAACGTAGTGATACCGGAGATTTATTTTTTGTTAAAAAGGATATTGCAAACCTGCGCCGCTGTTGTAGAGTGTAGTTATTTCGGCTGCTGTTAATGCTCGATTCCAGATACCAAATTCGTCAATTATTTTATTTGTCCCGCCAACTCCCTGACTAAGTAAACCAAAACTTTGAGTACCATCATATATAGCAGATATAATATTTGTTGTGTTTGAAGCAACCTCTGAGCCATTAAGATATATCTTCATACTAGTTGATGGAACATACACAAATGTTAGATGATACCATGTTCCTGTTGACAAACCAGTATCCCAATGATATATGATATAAGGTGTATATGTACCCGCTGCATCTACAGAGATAGTAAAATTCAAATCCTGGGTGCCATCATTATTAGCTAATAAACACTGATAACTTCTTTGTCCGTTATTATATTTTTGTTGAAATATTGAGTATGTCCCTGGTGAAGGAGGCAAGGCAGCAAAGTTTACCCACATCGACATTGATAATGCTCCGGTTATACTTAAAGAAGTATTGTCAGGAATAGACAATATATCTGTTGCAGCATCTGCAATTGCACCATTGATTATTTTGCCTGTCCCGTAAGTTACATTTGTATTTGTAAGTGTATTGCTACCAACAGCATCAATAGCATTTCCATTGCTTTCATCAAGTTTCCAATATGAAACAAGGTTTAAAGCAATGTTCATAGTGGTTGTAGTAATCGTATTTGAGTTGGCTCCGCTGCCGCAACTGTTAACAGCTCTAACTCTGTAATAATAAGTGTTACCAGCTGTTAATCCGGTTAAATTGTATGTGAGAGCTGTTCCTACATTCAAAGCATTATATGTACCTACAAAAGAAGTAAAATTGTTTATAGTAGAAACATCAAGCTGATAACTCGTGGCGTCGGTTACTGTTCCCCAATTTGCTGTAATCCGTGTTGAACCTACTCCTGTAGCATTTGTTGCTGTGGGAGCATTCGGTAAAGGGTTTAATAAAGTAGTTAATCCATTTGAACTAACCGGTGAACCTGTTACACAACTTTCATTTGAAGTCATTTCACAGGTTATTATATCGCCATTTGCAAGAGTTGAACATGTGAATATAGAATTTGTTTCTCCTGTGATATATTCTGTTCCCTTTTTCCATTTATATGTTGGAGTGCCTCCATTGGTTGGTGCTGCAGTATATGTTACGCTTACTCCTGGACAAATCGCTCCTGTTGGGTTTACTGTTATGAGCACACTTGCTGTTAATATTGGATTAACATTAATTAAAGCTGTATTTACCGCAGTAGCTGTACCGCAAGCATTACTTGCTGTTAAGGTATAAACTCCTGCTCCGGCACTAGTAATATTTGTTATTGACGGATTTTGCAATGGAGAAACAAAGTAGTTTGGACCTGTCCACCACCAACTGGTTGCGCCTATTGCACTTCCTGTAAGTGTCAAAGTACTTCCTAAACAAATTGAAGTTGTAGAAGCGGATGCTGATACAGAAGAAGGTGAACCTGAGCAACCACAGGAAATAGTTTGCCATACACCATTCATAAATGCCTCGAAACATTTTGTAGTAATATTATATATCAAAAGTCCTTCGGCAGGGGAGGCAGGTCGTTTTGCTGTCCTCATGCGTGGAATAAGTAGCCCCTGACTTGTAGTGCTTGTAGAAGTGTCGGATTGCAAATCAAGTACTGCGGAATTATCAGCTGCAACACCTGTTACGTTTATTGCTACACCTTGAGAAAAACAGTTATCTGTGATAAGTAAAAAATGAAAAAATAGCATAGCATAAAAAATGCTTTTTGTGATTATAGATATTCTTTTTTTTGACATGGTTGTTATTTATTAATTCGTAATTTTTTATTAAAAAAAATCTAACTTCAAAGATAATATATTTTTTTGATATATATAATTTTGACAACTTAGATAATCAAATATAGCATTGATAATGACAGCTATCGATACTTTTGCTATTAATAAAACATTTTTTCTAACTTTGCATGAATTTTTGAAAATGAAATTATAGATGGAAATAGCAACAAAATACGACCCTTCTGAGGTTGAGGATAAATGGTACAAATACTGGATTGAAAATAACTTTTTCCGTTCAGTTCCAGATGAACGTGAACCATATTGTATAGTAATTCCACCTCCAAATGTTACTGGCGTTTTACACATGGGGCACATGCTTAATAACAGCATTCAGGATATATTTGTGCGTCGTGCGCGTATGCAGGGAAAAAATGCCTTATGGCTCCCGGGTACTGATCATGCTTCTATTGCTACTGAAGCAAGAGTTGTTGCTAAACTTAAAGATGAAGGAATAAGTAAAAAAGATATTACACGCGATGAATTTCTTAAACACGCCTGGGATTGGACTAATAAACATGGCGGAATAATTTTAGAACAACTGAAAAAGTTAGGCGCTTCATGCGATTGGGAACGAACAAGGTTTACTATGGACGAAGTTTTATCCGAATCAGTGTTGCTGGTTTTTATTGATATGTTTAACAAAGGTCTCATTTATCGGGGAGTTCGCATGGTAAACTGGGATCCCAAAGCTCTTACC
>JAAXXA010000062.1 GCA_013334735.1 Bacteroidota bacterium | reverse complement strand
CGTCTCCTTAAAACAAAAACCTCCGCGAATGCTTAATTTAAGGAGGTTTTTTAATGTTTTTGTTGTCCGATCAGGGCTCGAACCTGAACTCTACTGAACCAAAATCAGTCGTGTTGCCAATTACACCATCGGACAATTTTTGCAAAATTGGTTTGCAAAAATAACAAATAAAAATAACGAACAAAATATTTTTTAAGATTATATTTTGAAATAGTGTTTTTTTTAGTTTTACCAATTTGGAGTCCATGTTCCGCTTGAAGTAAAAGTAACCACAGTATTACTACCTGAAGTTGTCTGAGTCCCGCCTGTTGAAGAGCCATAAGCTGTTGGATAACTAATTATTACAATGCCGGAACCACCGTTTGCAGCTGTACTTCCACCACCATCAATACCGCCTCCACCGTTTCCTGTGTTACTAGCTCCCGGAGTGCCATTACTGCTGCCACAACCACCATTTCCCCCTTTTCCTCCTGTTGCATAAGTTACAGAACTACCACTGATAGACGATGTGCGTCCAACACCTCCTGCACCTCCATTACCGCTTGAGCCCACACCACCGGCGCCACCACCACCACCGCCACCGCTCTCACCGGCTCCTACTCCGCCTGCATAACCTTGTCCTGCAATGCCTGAACCGCCTGTAGGCCCACTCCAATAATAACCGCTTGATCCACCTCCTGAAGCGCCGGAAACTCCATTGTCGTTACCGCCGCCACCACCACCACCTACTGAAACTAACAAACTTCCAATAGAAGAAGTTCCTCCTGTTTCTCCATTTCTGGTGGAGGTTGTTGCTCCATTTCCTCCATTGCCCACAGTAATAGTGTATGGTGTACCGCTTACTACTGTAATAGTGGATTCCTGATACCCCCCTGCACCTCCGCCACCGCCTCCACGGCTGCATTGCTGAGGATCGCGGCTGCCACCACCTGCACCTCCACCAACTACAAGAGCCGATACAGTAAAACTAGTCTTTGCTGTAATAGTATTTGAATTAAAACCTGCTCCGCATGCGTCAACTGCTCTTACGCGGTAATAATATGTCGTTCCGGCTGTTAATCCTGTAACATTATTGGTAAGTACATTGCCGACATTCTGATTATTTATTACAAAACCTGATGTAAAACCACTGGTAGTTGATACATCAAGCGCATAGCTTGTGGCGCCTGTAACAGTATTCCAGTTTGCCGTAAATTGGTTTGCTGTTGCTCCGGTGACTGCTGTTGCTGTGGGTGCAGCCGCTAAAGGATTAACTGTAGTAATATAATTGGCTACTGAACCGGCGCAACCGTTAGCTGTTGGAGTAATGGCATAAGTTACTGTACCTGCTGTAGAGACTGAATTGTTAATCGTTTGTACAGGTATTGTACTGGTGCCACTTGATGTAAAATCAGAAATACCTGCTGATGCGGAAGTAGTCCATGCAAATGTTGTTCCGCTAACATTAGAAGTAAGTGTTACTAGGGTTGTGCTTCCTGCCGAACAGATGCTTTGTGTTAAAGGAGTATTTGTTACAGTAGGAGTAGGGTTAACAGTAATATTTATTGCAGAAGCAGAGCCTACACATGAACCGGCTGTTGATGTTGGTGTAACAAGGTATTGTACTGAACCTGCCGTTGCATTGCTTGGATTGGTGAGTGTTTGGTTGATGGTTGCGCCAGAGCTTGCACTTGCTCCTGTTATGCTTCCTGTAATAGTTCCTACTGTCCATGCAAAATTGCTTGACACATTAGATGTTAAAGTGATATTCGGACTTGTACCACTACATGTATTAGCTGTAGAAGTGTTTGTAACAGAGGGTATGGAACTTACTATTAAAGTGGCCTCACCATCGGAAGTCGTATTTGTGCATGTTCCACTTACAATACACCTGTATTTATTGCCATTCATACCTGACGGAGGGTTTGTAATGGATAAAGTAGCAGTAGTAACATTTGAATAAACACCGGCATTAGCTACATTATTCCAACTGCTTGTATATTCCTGCCATTGGTAGGATAATCCTCCGGAAGCAGTAACAGTAAACGATGCTGTTCCACTTCCGGGACAAGTGGTTACTGATACCGGTTGCCCGGTAATATTAGGCGCAGTGGAATTAACAGATATCGCATAGTTGTTAGAAACAGTGCCATTTCCGCAAGCATTTGATCCTTGAACAGTTAGATTACCTGAAGTAGCAGTTCCGGAAAAATAAATAATAACTGTGTTTGTTGAACCAACGATTACGGCTCCTGTTCCCGAATAAGACCAAATGTAACTTGTAGCCCTTGCAATAGCTGGCACCGAATATAAAACTGCAATTTGCCCGGGACAAACAGTAGCTGTGCCGCTTATAGTTCCTGCTGCTGCCGGCGCATTCGTGCATCCACATACTACAGCTTGCCATGAAGAACCTACATAAATTTCCAGGCAATTAGTAGTAGTATTATATATTTGAAGACCTTGTTCAGGAGATAAGGGTCGGTTAGCTGTTCTCATGCGGGGTATCAATATACCTTTACTAGTTGCACCTGATGATGTGTCGGGTTGTAAATCAAGTATTGCAGAATAAGCAGCAGAATCGCCTGAAACATTAATTGCTACACCCTGAGCAGTAGATTTAAAAGAGGATAGCGAAAAATATAAAACAAAAAAAGAACATACAATGCTCTTTATTAATAAATATAAATATTTATTTTTCATAATTTAAAAATTATAAGATTTAGATATTTAACTAAAGACCAAATATTTAATATCAAAAGTAATAAAAAAAAATAAAAATGAAAAAAACATTTTTAATATTTTTATTTAGTTTTTATCCCCAAAAATAATTTTTAATTGTTGCTTTAAAAAGGATATTTGTTTCCACTTTACGATTGATATAGCTACTTATAAGCAATCACAGATATTCAGTTGTAACTTAATGGCAAGTTACTACTTCGGTTCCAAAAGATACAGTTGGTTCGTTTTTGATGAATTTTGCCACTGCAATATAATCTGCATCCAGATAATGACCTGTCCACCAGCCACCGGCATTTAAGTAAAGATAGAAGTTGTTTGTATTGTTAGTTGGGGCTGTATAAGTAGTAATGTCTTGAAAGGTAGTACCGTCATAACGCGACAGATAGTAATTATTAGTTGCGGTAGATCCATCATAAGTCATTTCTTCTCTGAACCAGATTCCATCCCAAAATCCTGAAATTTTTTGACCGGATACACAGGGAGAAGGAACAAAAGCTTCCCTGTTATTATAGTTACATACATCTGATGTATAGTAATACTTATTATACACCATACCAAAACTGCTTGTACCATTATTGAATTCCATTCTTCCGAGATAAAAAT
Organism: Bacteroidota bacterium; assembly: GCA_013334735.1. Classification (GTDB taxonomy): domain Bacteria; phylum Bacteroidota; class Bacteroidia; order Bacteroidales; family CG2-30-32-10; genus JAAXXA01. Next base: position 6,575 of record JAAXXA010000062.1, on the reverse strand, counting down.
AGCAAGATCCTCCATAATAACTTGCGCAATTAGCGTGCACTCGCTTATACGAAATAGCTCTAACCTGATATGGCAATGCAGTATTAACGCTTGAAATAGCTATGTTGTTATCAGTAACATTTTGTTCTATATGAACATAACCTGATGTAACACCTGTATTAGCAGTGGTAGCCTGTGATGATCGTGTCCATTTACTTAAATTCAAACTGCTTCCGCTAAAATCATCAAAAAGAATAAAAGTATTATCACCATTGCTGTATGCTGTAGCGGAACTGTTACCGTAGAACATAATTATCTGAGAATTTGCGCTGGCAGCAATGGAAGATACTTCAACCCAAATTTGGCAAGAGGCTGTATTAACACCGCGTTCGATCCAATAATCCAACATATTGCAATTACTATCTGTAAATCGTAAATCTGAACCATCAGCTTTTGATTTTCCGGCAGATACAAGCGATGCGTGGTCAATAATAACATTGATCTGGTAATTTGTTAATGTAGAGGAATTGGTAGTATTGTTTATAGTAACAGCCTTTTTATATAGCCAGCCTGCATTACAATCAGCAGACGAAAGGATAGAAATAGTATTTGAATTAGCGCTGGTTCCGCAAGTATTATATGCCCTGACCCTGTAATAATATGTAGTATTACATGCAAGTCCGGTTGCATTGTATGTTAGAACATTACCTACATCTATATTATTATAATTTGTAAGAATACCTGTAAAACCATTGTTGGTTGCAATATCAAGGAAATATTTTGTGGCATTTGAAGCTGTGTTCCAATTAGCGGTGATTTGTCTCAAAACACCTGCTGCCCCTGCTGTTGCGACTGGTGTTGCAGCTAAGGGGTTAACACTTACTGAAGTCGTTGAGGAGTAATCCAAACTGCATACACCGCTAGTTATTTGTGCTCTGTAATATGTTTTAGTTGTAAGATTAGGAGTTGTATATGTTGTTGTTGTTTCTCCACTTCCTCCAGAAACATTAGTCCAGCCTGATGTTCCATCTGCTGATTGTTGCCATTGAATTGTCCCTGTATTACCGGTAAGGCTTATTGTTGTGCCTGTTCCGAAACATACTGAAGAAGCTGTTTCAGTTGCTGTACCACCCACTGAAACAGGATCAACTGTTATTAAAACTGTATTTGAAGAATCGTAATTGCAAACTCCACTAGTTACTTTAGCCTTGTAGTATGTTGATGAAGTTAAATTAGAAGTTGTATATGTTGCCGTAGTTCCACCAATCCCATCAGATACATTAGTCCAGCCGGAAGTACCGTTTGCTGATTGTTGCCATTGAATATCACCTGTATTTCCTGTAAGAGATATTGTAGTGCTATTGCCTGAACATAAAGTTGAAATTGATTCTATAGCAGTACCACCAACCGAAACCGGGTTAACAGTTAGGGTTGCCAAACCATCAGAAGTAGAGCTTGTACAAGTTCCATTAACAATACATCTGTATTTGTAAGTATTCATGCTTAACGGAGGGTTCGTAATAGTTAAGGTTGCAGTATTAACATTTGAATAAACACCTGCATTAGCAATATTGTTCCAGCTATTAGTATATTCCTGCCATTGATAAGTAAGTCCTCCTGTAGCAGTTATAGTAAAATCAGCATATCCGTTTCCTTCACAAACCGAGTTTGATTGTGGTTGATCAGTTATATTAGGAGCTGTAGAATTAACAGATATTGCATAATCGGCAGAAACAGTACCATTACCACAGGCATTTGTTCCTTTTACCGTAAGATTGCCAGATGTGGCAGATACTGAAAAATAAATAATAACAGTATTTGTAGAACCGATTATAGAAGCTCCGTTTCCGGAATAAGACCAAGTGTAGGTTGTTGTATTTGCTATAGCAGGTACGGAATATAAAACCGCGTTTTGTCCCGGACAGACAGTAGGTGTACCGCTTATAGTCCCTGCATTGGCTGGTACGCTCATACATCCGCAAACTATCGATTGCCATGTGGTTCCGGCATAAATTTCAAGACAATTTGTAGAAATGTTATATATCATAAGTCCATCGGCAGGGGAAGTAGGACGGTTAGCTGTTCTCATACGCGGAATTAATAATCCCTGACTTTTAGAACCTGAAGAAGTGTCGGATTGTACATCAAGCATTGCTGAATTATCGGCAGCGTAGCCTGTAGGATTGATAGCCACACCTCCGCTTTGTGCGAACAAGTGAAAAGTGGAAAACAAAAAATAAAAAGTAAATAAAATACATACAATTTTACTTTCAAAAATATATGTCTTTTTCATAATATTCATATTTTAAATAATCCTTTTATAACATACAAATCAACCTCCGCTTATCAAATGTATAACATCTACTTTATCACCATCGTGAACAATAGTTGCTTCGTATTCACCTTTTTTGATAATACTTCCATTAACTTTTATTATAATCATTTTGAAAGTAAAATTTTTAACCTCAAGAAGTTTTTTAATGTTTAATTCGTTAAAGTCAAACTCTTCAAAATTATTATTAAGATTGATTTTCATCAGGAATTATTTTATGAATTAAGCAAGATTTCGAGAATAACATTTGCTTGCATATTAGCCACAATTCCAACTCTTGGAGCTAAAGGAGGTATTTCTTCGGACACTTCTTTTGATTCGTCTCCGCAAATGTATAAATTTCCTATTTGGCGTATTTTTAATGAATTGAAATCACCCCATCCAGCAAGGCCAATACCTGAAATTATAATTTTGTCGGGCATTTTAGAAAGCACCGTTTCAATTATCATCATTTTCATTTCAGCCAGATCAAAAGCTTCAACTATTATATCACAATCTTTATAAAGATTTATAATATCGTTTGATTTTAATTTTATATCGTGAGCTTCTACTTTAACTGAAGGATTGATTCTGTTGATGTTTTCCCTTAAAGCATAAGCTTTTTTCTGGCCTAATTGATCAACGAAAAAATATTGCCTGTTGAGGTTACTTTCTACAATAATATCAAAATCGGCAATAACAAGTTTGCCAATACCTACGCGTGCTAATGCCACAGCGCAATTTGAGCCAAGACCACCGCAACCCGCTACACCTACACTTTTTGATTTGAGAATATCTTTATAATTTGCCATTATCACTAATTGTATTGCATATTGCAAAATTAGGAAAAAAGCAAATATAAAATTTACAAGTGAAGAATATTTTTACTAAAATTATAAGTCAAACTAAAATTCGAATTTTATTCCTTGCGCGAGAGGAAGTTCATTGCTGTAATTTATAGTATTTGTTTGCCTGCGCATATATTGTTTCCATGAATCAGATCCTGATTCTCTTCCGCTACCGGTGTCTTTCTCTCCACCAAAAGCGCCGCCAATCTCGGCGCCTGAAGTTCCACTGTTAACATTTGCAAGTCCGCAATCGGAGCCCGAATCCGATAAAAATTTTTCCGCTTCACGCATACTTAAAGTAAATATTGATGATGATAAACCTTGGGGAACATTGTTATTTAATGCTAAAGCTTCATCAATATCCTTGTATTTTATAAGATAAAGAATAGGTGCAAATGTTTCTTCCTGAACAATTTTGTAATCATTTTCAGCTTCAACAAGCGCAGGTACAACATAATTTCCGGATATATATTTTTCGCCTTCAAGCGCATAACCTCCATATAAAACTTTACCACCTTCTTTCTTTACTTCTTCAATAGCCTTTAAAAAGGCATTTACAGCAGATTTATCAACCAATGGACCAACCAATGTATTTTCAAAAAGTGGGTTCCCGATCTTTTCTTTTATTTGTTCATAAGCATTTATCAGATTATATTTTACTTCGTTATAAACTTTTTTATGAACGATAATTCTTCTGGTGGATGTACATCTTTGCCCGCATGTACCGACTGCTCCAAAAACAGTTGATGCTATAGCCATGTTCAGGTCGGCTGAATCAGAAACTATAACTGCGTTGTTTCCACCCAATTCGAGTATGGTTTTTCCAAGTCGTTCACCAATAATGGCTCCGGCTCTTTTTCCTACTCTTGTAGAACCTGTGATTGAAAACAACGGAATCCTTTTATCGGCAACAAAATTATCGCCAAGCACCGATGATTTAGCAATTATCATGTTGAAAATTCCTTCGGGAAGTTTGTTCTCTCTAAGAACATTTGAAATAATATTTTGTGTTGCAATTGCGCACAAAGGAGTTTTTGAGCTTGGTTTCCATATTACAACATCGCCACAAACTGCTGCCAGCATTGAGTTCCATGCCCATACTGCAACCGGAAAGTTGAACGAAGTGATCAAACCGATAATTCCTAATGGATGATACTGGTCGTACATTCGGTGATCTTTTCTTTCGGAGTGCATGGTAAATCCATTTAATAAACGTGATTGACCTACAGCAAAGTCGCAGATGTCGATCATTTCCTGAACTTCTCCTATCCCTTCCTGATAAATTTTTCCCATTTCGAGCGATACCAAAAAACCTAAATCATCTTTTGCATCACGCAACGCAAGCCCTATTTGCCGTACTATTTCTCCTCTTTTGGGCGCGGGAATTTCTCTCCAGATTTTAAAAGCTTCTTCTGCTTTTTTTACAAGGGTTTCATAATCATTGAGAGTTGCATTTTTTATTTTTGCAATTTCATTATTGTCTATAGGTGAAACAGAAACCGTAATGTCTCCTTTGGTATTAACCCATTTTGTTCCGGTGCAAACGCCATTATTAACGGGTTGAATTCCGAATCTTTCAAGTACTTTTTTTATTCTTTCTTTTTCCATTATTATTGTTAAGTTTAAAGTTGTAAAGTTAAAAGAGCCGCAAGCCAGAAGCTACAAGCCGCAAGCTTCAAGCTTCAAGCTACAAGGCACAAGTTTTAATCGAGCATGAATGGATACTTATAATCTGTAGCAGGGGCAAATGTTTCCTTGATAGTTCTGGGGCTTGTCCATCGGAATAAATTAAGTTCGCCACCTGCTTTATCATTAGTACCGGAACCTCTGGCGCCTCCGAAAGGTTGGAAACCCACCATTGCGCCTGTAGGTTTATCGTTAATATAAAAATTTCCGGCAGCGTATCTGAGCTTTTCACAAGCATGAGCGGCTGCAATACGGTCAGAAGAGAATATTGCTCCGGTTAATCCGTAAGGTGATGTTGTATCGCACAATTCTAAAGTTTTATCCAGTTCAATATCATCGTAAACAAATATTGTCATCACAGGACCGAATACTTCTTCCTGCATAGTTTTATAATAAGGATCGGTAGTTTCAATAATAGTAGGTTCAATAAAATACCCTTTCGATTTATTGCCTTTTCCACCGGTAATAATTTTTGCAACGTTTGAATGCTTTGTTTCTTCTATATATTCCATGATGGAATCAAAAGCAGCTTCATTAATTACTGCATTCATAAAATTTGAAAAAACTCTTACATCTCCCATTTTTATTTCGGAACACATTTCAATCAATAATTTTTTTATTTCCGTCCAAAGCGATTTTGGGATATAACCCCTTGATGCTGCCGAACATTTTTGCCCCTGATATTCAAACGCTCCTCTTATAATACCTACAGCTACTTCCAATGGCTTTGCCGAAGGATGAACAAACACGAAATCTTTACCTCCGGTTTCTCCAACAATTCTTGGATACGATTTGTAATTTTCAAGATTTTCACTTATACTTTTCCATAATGAATTAAATGTTCTGTTTGAACCTGTGAAATGAATACCTCCGAGATTTTTGTCTTTAAGCGCAATTTCCCCTATCAAGGAACCGTTTCCCGGAACAAAGTTTATTACACCATCCGGTAATCCTGCTTCCTGAAAAATTTTCATCAGGTAATAATTTGACAGTATTGATGTGGTTGCAGGTTTCCATAATGTTGTGTTTCCCATTAAAACCGGCGCCATATTAAGATTTGAAGCTATAGCAGTAAAATTAAACGGACTTACCGCAAAAACAAATCCTTCCAACGCCCTATACTCCATCCTGTTCAACTGATTGAACCCTGATTTTGGCTGATCTGAATAAATTTTTGAAGCAAAATATGAATTGTATCTTAAAAAATCTATTGTTTCACATGCAGAATCAATTTCCGCCTGATATACATTTTTGCTTTGTCCCAGCATAGTTGCCGCATTCAACATACATCTGTAGCGGATTGATATTAATTCAGCAGCTTTTACAAGTATTGAAGAACGTACAACCCATGAAAGATTTGACCATATTTTAAGCGCTTTCATCGCTTCATCAATTGCCAATTTAACTTCTTTCTCTGTTGCTAAATGATATGTTGCCAAAACATGTTTATGATCATGTGGCATTACTACTTTGCCCGTTTTTCCGGTTCTAATTTCTTTTCCACCTATTATTAAAGGTATTTCAATTTGCTGTTTGCTCTGCTTTTCTAATTCTTTTATAAGATTGAAGCGCTCATTGCTTTCAGGTTTATAATTTAAAACCACTTCGTTTTTAGGATCTTCAAAATTAAATATTGCGTTATTCATATGATTAGTTAAAAGTTAATAAAGTTAAAAGTATAAAGTACAAAGTTATAAAGTTATTATTACAGATGCAATATATCCAATCCATTGTAAAATGTTTAAATCCAT
>JAAXXA010000571.1 GCA_013334735.1 Bacteroidota bacterium | reverse complement strand
AAAAAACTCCTTTTTTATATTTTAATAAGTTCTTTAGGATACTCCATTATCCTTTATTTTTCATAAAAGCATCCCAGCCTTGCGCTGTAATTGGAACTGCGCTACCACTGCGGCTTATCAGGTTTACGCCTTCGCTCGCATCAGTAATATGCCCAATTATAGTTATATCTGTTTGGTCTTTCACTTTTTCAAAATCTTTCTGGCTAACAGTAAATAACAACTCATAGTCCTCGCCACCGCTCAGAGCGCCAAGAGTGGGGTCAATATTAAATTCGTCAGCTATCTTTATTGTTTCCGGATTAATTGATATTTTGTCTTCGTAAATACACACTCCTTTTGTTGAAGCATCGCAAATATGTAATACTTCAGAAGCAAGTCCATCGGATATATCAATCATGGATGTAGGTTTAACATCAATTTCTTTTAATAGTTTTACAATATCTGTCCGGGCTTCAGGTTTAAGCTGACGTTGCAAAATATAATCATAGCCAACAAGTTCGGGCTGAATTTTAGGGTTAGCCTGATATACTTGTTTTTCGCGCTTTAACAATAATAAACCAAAGTATGCTGCTCCCAAATCACCTGATACTAAAACAAGATCGTTAATATTTGCGCCGCTTCTGTATGTAATATCTTCTTTCTTCGCTCTGCCGATAACTGTAATACTGATAAATAATCCCGAAATACTTGAAGAAGTATCCCCGCCTACCAAATCAACTTTATATTTATTACATGCCAGTTTAATTCCTTCATAAAGCTCTTCGACAGCCTCTAACGAAAAGCGATTCGATAATGCAATACTAACTGTAATTTGTTCAGGAATAGCATTCATCGCTGCAATGTCGCTAAAATTTATTACTGCTGCTTTGTATCCTAAATGTTTCAGAGGAGTGTAAGCTAAATCGAAATGGATTCCCTCGATCAATAAATCGGTTGATACCAAAAACTCTCCTCCATTGTTACTTATAACAGAGGCATCGTCTCCAACACCTTTTAATGTTGAAGAATTAAATATTTCAAGATTTTCGGTTAAACGTTTTATCAGACCAAACTCGCCTAAATCGGATAACTCGGTACGTTTGATGTTTTTATTTCTATACATGCAGCAAAAGTAATCAATTAGGATTAAAATGAAAAACTCAAGATTTTACTATAGATAATTTGTCCATAACGAAAATTGTGTAAAATCAGTTATTCATTATTGTTTTGGGCTAAAGCCCTAATTTCCTTTTTTTATATTAACCACGACCTAAAGGTCGTGGCAATTCATTTGTGCAAATTTATACCGTTTGGAGTGTAATTATTTTAGGATGTTATTAAACTAAAAAACTCTTTCTAAATTTATTTTATTGATTTTAAAAACAAATCTTCCACTTTCTTTCTTGCCCAAGGGGTTTTTCTTAAAAAGTTCAAACTCGATTTAAAATTCGGATTATTATTAAAACAATTTATGTTTATGAGATGTCCTAATTGCTCCCATCCATATTGAGTTACCAGATGTTCTAAAATCATTTGCAAAGTTTTGCCGTGAAGAGGGTTGTTCGGTTGATCGGACATATTTAGATTTTTAGATACTAACTGGTTTTCCTATAATTTATAAAGTTTTTGATTTAAGAACAAGGAACACTGATTTATGATTTTAGAAGTATTTAAAAAAATCAGAAATCTAAAATCGTTGATCCTTGTTCTCAAATTATTTATTTCAATAATCACTGACATTACCGACAGATACTAATTTTTTATTATCTCTTCGAATTCAACTTGTTTTTTATATCAAATGAACAGCATCGGAAATGTTTTCAATTAGCTTTATATTTTTTTCAAATACATTTCCTACCACTACTATATCAGCGCCGGCAATGCATAAATCGTGCGCTTTAGCAGGAGTGCGAATACCTCCTCCCACAATAAGAGGGATAGAAATATTTTGTTTTACTTTAGCAATCATTTGTTCGGTAACAGTACGTAAAGCGCCGCTTCCTGCATCCATGTAGATAGCTTTTAGTCCCAGCATTTCACCTGCCATTGCTGTACAAACCGCGATATCATCCTTATCGGAAGGGATTGGAGTGGAATTGCTCATGTACAGAGCAGTGGTAGGCTTGCCGCTTTCGATAAGCATATAACCGGTTGAAATAATTTCTAGTTTGCTTTGTTTAAGATATGGCGCTGCGACTACATGGTTGCCTATAAGCATCTCTGGATTTCTTCCTGAAATAAGCGAAAGCAGTAGCAATGCGTCTGCATTTTTATTTATTTGCATGGTGTTTCCCGGAAACAATACAACCGGGATATTACAATATTTTTTAATGGTTTTTATTGTAATTTCAAGATTGTCGTTTGTAAGTAAGCTTCCACCTACAAAGAAAAAATCCACATTACTTTTGCATGCAATTTCGGCAATGTTTTCCAATTGTTTTGGAGTTGTTTTATCAGGATCGATAAGTACTGCAAATTTTTTTGCTCTTTTTGCACTTTTTTTTGAAATAAGATTGTATATGCTCATTTTTAAAATATTGTTGATATTACAAATGTACAAATATAATTTAAACTATAAAATAATAGTAGCTCCTAACTCCTCCGCCATAGGCGGACTCCCAACTCATCATCCGTAACATGCACCAGCATATAATTTTCAATTCTTTCGTAGAATAAAGTATATTTTTTACTAAAGTTTTTTGTATTTATTTCACCTTCAATTTCGCCTG
>JAAXXA010000570.1 GCA_013334735.1 Bacteroidota bacterium | reverse complement strand
GTAGGAGGGGCGCTGGTATATTTTGCATCCCAACCGGAAGAAGTGGTAGAGCCATTTGTGGTAAAATATACAAGCATTTTCCCTGTATTTGAAGTAACAGATGCAGGAATAGAGCTTCCGCTGTAAGTTGCAAGTAAAGTTGAAGAAGTAGTTTCTCCATTATATATTTTTATCTTATCATAATTTGACTGAGTATTGAAAAAAGTAAAGTTTAATGTTACGGAACCTGCATTAACCGGTTTAATTAGCCATTTACAACTAAGATTATTATTGTAATTACTGGCTCCGCTACCATCTGAAAAAGTTCCGCTTGCAGCCGTAAGGTTAGTAGTACCTGAACAACCATCAAAAGTAGTAGAAGGTTTAATACCTATTGTAGCATCTACTTGTGAGTTGAAAGCGCAATCATCGGGATTCAGAGCATTCAGATAAAAATACCCATCATCGCTGCCGCCCCATCCCCAGTTAAAATGGAAATAATTATTAGTCTGGTATCCGTCACAAACAAAAGCATGACCGCACTTCAAATGTGTGTCATAACCACTAATCATAACTACTCTTTGCGCATTTAATTCACCTAGTATAAGATTATTCCATTGAGTACTTGAATAACTGGTTTTATTAATACATTGTGCAGAAGTTGAATATTTAAAATTATTAACAAGAGCTTTTCTAACATCTGTAGTATAAGCATTTGTTCCCGGAGGCGCAAATTCGGAGTTAATTGAAATAGCGCAATGGTATAAAATAGTTGCAACTTCTTTATTGTTAGAACTAATACTATTTGGCATTGCAGCCCAGTTATATGTAGTAGCTCCAAAGTTTGCGCTGAGAGTTCCATAAGGTGGATCGCTATATGATTTTGACCCTAAACCTTTAGCGGGATAATTGTGATATTTCATAATTTGAGCAAAAGCAACAGCCACACAGCCGGGAGGTGTGCGTCCGCAATCTGCTTGGGGAGAAGCGTCAGCAGGACATTGCTGATTATAAAAACATCCCTGCGACCATTTTGTTGTTAATAATGGGGCAACAGCAAGTATTTCCTCGTTATCCTTGGCGAAATTATTACTTTCATATTTTGCCCATGCTTCTTTTATTTCAATAGATTCGTCAGATAGATTTTGGGTTATAATTTTATAAGTTTGTTTCTTATATTCATTAAGCAGCCATTTTAATCCATCAGGTAAATTTTCAGAATCGAAATTGTTTTCAAAAGAATATCCGATAACAGGCATAATTCTTTTGTCAGCAGATACTATTACGAAACCATCTGATTTAATATTGAAAACATAAAATACCGGTACATTCTGATATTTAATAAGAGTTTCAGCTTTAATATCATCATCAGTAATTGCAACTTTAGCTGATTCCTTCCTTTCATTAAAAATATTCTTTGCTACTGATTTTGCTTTGGAAGATGATACAAGCTGAGCAAAAGAAATTGACACTAAAATTAAACTGTAAAAAAAAATAAGTAATAAGCGTTTCATGTTTGTTGATTTAGGTTAATATAGATTGTATGGGTAAAATAAATTACATCAGAAAGCAAATTGTGAAGCTCAAAATAAATTTTATTTGTAATTATACTTTGCACGGTGTAAATTATTACATTTGGGTTTCAGGTATAAGGTATAAGGGTATAGGGTATAACCTGATCTTCCTTATGCCTTTATGCCGAATACCTCTATAACTTTTTGTATTCATAAAATGCAACAATTTATCCCGTTTTTAGTATAAAAGGAACTTAATTTTTTACAAATATAGTAAAGATTTTTTGATTCAATAGGGAAATAAATATTGAATTATCTACCCCAAAAAGCTAAATTAACAACAAAACCATAATTAATTGGCCAGTCTTTTAATTCAGGAGCATCGTTTAGATAAGTATTGGGATTGATAGTTGAATTTACATTTAAAAAGTCAACAGAATACCATGGAATTTGTACGTATGGTTTTAAAAGTAAACCGATACCGCCTTTTTTTGCCCTTGCAGTAATTATATGTTGTAAGAAAAATGAAGTAGCCGGTAAAAATTTCTTATAAGCGACAATATATTCCTCGTTTTTTAATTCTCCAAGACTCGCGGAACGTGTAAAAACTTTAAGCTGGCATAAGTCCATACTAATGCCAAAGTAAATTGGCAAGAAACCATCAATACCACCTATCATAAAGCCTTCGCTAAAACTAAAACTATTCATTCTTAATTTAAGTTCGCGCTCTCCCATACCGCTTCCATTATCACCTTGCGCTATTTTTATTACTGAACGATTTGACCAACTCATATCAAAAAAGGATTTTTTTCCTCCTCCTCCTGAATTGAAAGAAATTCCATCTAAATAAGTTATATTTTCCATTTTGCTGGAAAGCCATGTTCTGGTTTCGTTATACCTGTCAATAACATAATTTAGATTTTTTAAATTCGTGTAAGCCCTGTTATAGCCACCACTGAAATATCCAAAAGACTGAGAATTTACGTAGTTAATTGAAAACACTTGCAATAAAATGAAAACTGAAAATAGTTTCATTAGCTTGTTGTTTTGTGTATGTTTTATCATATAAAAATAATTTAAAGGTTTAAGTAACAAATATAAAAACTTTTTAAGTAACAAATATAAAAATAGTTTAAAAAATATAAATAATTATGACAAGTTTATGTAAATATGAAAATTTATTAGATGACTAAACTTTAGGAACTCTAAACTTTAG